>JBCKLP010000091.1:0-9309 GCA_038903735.1 Burkholderiales bacterium
TAAGCATTCCGCCTATGTCAATTCAGGCCATACCAAACGGCTTATCACCCGGAAAATAGCCTTTCCGCGCAACTGGGAAATGCTCCTGGCGAAGTACCGGGAGTGACGCAGGTGCCCGCGCCGGAGACAGCCTTGGACGGCGGCACCGATCACATGGCCACGTACGCGCACATCCAGAAAAAACTTCAACCGTGGGAGGCATGATGGGCACTCGTTTCTGTGAGGCGAGCAGAAGTCTCACGTAAAATGATGATGCTTCGCTTGTCGGTGTCCTGCCGATAATCGGTATGTGTTGCTATGGAGGAAGATTCGATGAATTCGCAGGTTTGTTTTCCGTTGAATGCCTGGTACGCAGTCGCTTGGAGCCATGAGGTCAGTGCGCGCTCGGTTCTTGGGCGCAGCGTATGCAAGCAGAAAATTGCGCTGTGGCGCAAGCCCGATGGCGGTGTCGCCGCGCTCGAAGATGCCTGCTGGCACCGTCGGGTGCCCCTGTCGCTGGGGCACACCGACGGCGAGCAGGTGGTATGCCGCTACCACGGCCTGGCATTTGATTCGGCTGGCCGCTGCACGCGCATGCCCTCGCAGGACAAGATCAGCACCGCGGCGAAGGTGCGCGCTTATCCTGCGGTGGATACGCACCGGCTGGTATGGGTGTGGCCAGGTGATGCGGCGCTCGCCGATCCCTCGCTGGTGCCTGACATGCACTGGAATACCGATCCGGAATGGGAGGGCGACGGGGAAACGCTATTCGCCAATTGTGACTATCGCCTGCTGGTCGACAACCTGATGGATCTGACCCATGAGACCTTCGTGCATGCGACCAGCATTGGTCACAGCGCGATCGCCAAAGCGCCAATCACCACGGTACATGACGAACGCACGGTCATGGTCACCCGCTGGATGCTGGATATCGACGCGCCGCCCTTCTGGCGCACCCAACTGGGCATGCCGGGCAATGTCGACCGCTGGCAGAACATCCGCTTCGAGGCACCTTGCACCATTGTTCTCGATGTGGGTGTGGCGCTGGCAGGGACGGGCGCCACGGAAGGCGACCGCAGTCAGGGCGTCACGGGGCGGGTGCTCAACACCATCACGCCGGAAACCGATTCCACCTGCATGTATTTCTGGACGCTGCTGCGCAACTACCGGCTGCGCGACCAGTCGCTCACCAACTCGCTGCGCGTGGCCAATGCGCAAATTTTCGAGGAGGACAGGGTGGTGGTCGAGGCCCAGCAGCGCTATCTGGAAGCCAACCCGGGGCAGGGGATCAACAATCTCAATATTGATGCGGGGTCCATGCGGGCGCGCCGGATCATTGATCGCATGATTGCTGATGAATCGCCTTCCAACGTGGGCAGCGGGGCTTGATAATCCATGAACTACCATCCGTGGCGCCAGTGACTTGAATTATGATGCCTGCCAATCGCCTTGACTAAAAGGATATTGCAACCATGAAGATCCAGCGTGCTGTGGCAAGTACATTGCTGATTCTGCCGGCCCTGCTTGTCAGTACATCGGTACTATCGCAGCAGGAGTACCCCAGCCGGCCGATTCGCCTGATTACCCCGGCTGCCGCGGGCGGCACTACCGACATTCTGGCGCGCACTTTTGGCGCGCGGCTGTCGGATGTATTCAAGCAGCCGGTGCTGGTGGACAACCGCGCCAGTGCTTCCGGGGTGATTGCCGGCGAGATGACGGCGAATGCGGTACCTGACGGTCACACGCTGCTGCTCGCCTACCACCAGCACACCATCAACGCCGCGCTCCTTGCCAAGCTGCCCTATCACACCGTCAATAGCTTCACGCCCATCATCCAGCTCACTGCGGCCCCGCAACTGCTGGTGGTGAACGCCGCCTCGCCACCGCGCAATCTGGGCGAGTTTGTCGCCTGGACAAAGACCCTGTCCGGCACGCTGAATTATGGCTCGGCCGGCATCGGCAGCGGCGGGCACCTTGCGGGTGAACTCTACAAGCAGATGAGCGGCGTCAAGGCCGAGCACATTCCCTACAAGGGGACGGGCCCCGCGCTCACCGCGCTGCTGGCCAACGAGTACCACTTCAATTTCGCCGGCCTGCAAGGTGCGCAGGCGCAGGTGCGCTCAGGCCGCCTGCGCGCAATCGCGGTGACTTCGCCCAAACGCATTGCCGCGCTGGCTGATATCCCCGCAGTCGCGGAGGCGCTGCCCGGATTTGATGTTCAGGGCTGGTACGGCGTCATCGGCCCGGCCAACATGCCGCGCCCAATCGTCACCCGCCTGCATGGCGAACTGCTGAGAATACTCAACCAGCCCGAGGTGCGTGAGCGCATTGTGGCCGATGGATCGGAGCCGGTGGGCAGCTCGCCCGAAGAGTTCCGCCAATTCATGCTCGCCGATCTCGCCAAATGGGCAAAAGTCGTCAAGGAAAGCGGCATCAAACCCGAATAATTAAGTGGGGTCAGTGTAACTTTATGAAGAGTTGCGCTGACCCCGATTATCTATCCCATAAAGTTACACTGACCCCACTTATTCTTCGTAATGAAGGAAGGGGGTGGCGGCGTAGACGATGCGGCCGCCGACCATGGTCAGCACGGATTCGAGGCTTGAGATCTGTTCCACGGGAACGGAGAAGAAATTGTCGCTGAGGACAGGGAGGTCGGCGAGTTTGCCGACGGCGAGGGTGCCGCGCCTGGCATCGTCGTGCACGAACCAGGCGCTGCCCTGGGTGTAGAGGCAGCAGGGCCTGCAGGCGGGTGGGTATTTCATCGGCCGATCGGGTTGCCGTGCCACCGATGGTGCGGCCATCCAGCATCCATTGCAGCGACACGAAGGGGTTGTGCGACATCACCCGGTGCGCGTCGGTTCCACCGCCGACCGGAAGATCCATGTTCAATCTCTCCGGGTTGAATTCCCCGCCCCTTGGGGCGGGGAAATTTATTGGAGCCAGACCCTGACAGGGGTGATGCATGAGGCTGAATAGTGTAACTTTATAAAAACTATAGTCTTATCTGGCGTACTTAAATGGCCAATGTGGTTGTCATATTCAATAATATTCCATTGACCGTAACGCGGCTCCTGTCGGACCCGGTTCAGCTTGTCCACGGTGTGCCGAGCCAGGCTCCAGATAACTGGCAACCCGAACCAGGTGCCGATATCGAAGCCCGGCAGGTCGCTTGGGTCGAGCCTTGGCGCGTTGGGATGGAGCCGGGCGGCGCTTTGCGTGATGGCACTGCGAATTTCGAACGGGAGTAAAGTTGCAGCCGCCGGTCGCAATTCCGGCAATTTCATTCTTTTGGAGGCAGTGCAATGTCAGAACCGAGCCGCATCAAGGAAATCCCCGAAAATGAACTGAGCAGCGAACAGGCCAAGGTATTCAAGGATCTGGTTGCCGGGCGCGGCAAGTTGCTCACACCCTACAAGATATGGATCTATTCGCCCAGGTTCGCCGCGGCGATGGAAACGATAGGGACTTTCCTCAACAAGGGAGGCTCTCTCTCCGAGCGCGAGGTCGAACTGGTGATCTGCATCATCGCCAACCACTGGAAGGGCGAGTATGTCTGGGCCGCACATGTGAAGCGCTGCCTGGAGCTGGGTTTGCCGCAGAGCGTTTTCGATGCCATCAGCGAGGGTCAGACACCCAAGCTGGACAATGAGCGTGAGATCGCAATCTATGATCTGGCGCGGATATCGATGGAGCCCACCGGCGGTTCGGATGAGGTGTTTGCGCGCGCCGACAAGCTCCTGGGCCGTAACGGCATAGCCGAAGTCGTGGGGCTCCTGGGGTATTACAGCTCGGTCTCCATGGGCATGAAGTTGCACCGGGTTCCGGTGCCCGCGAAGTGAAAGTAGCAAGCGTAGCCATCGCTTGAACGGGAATTCGGTAAAAGAGGAACCCGGGTAGCCGCTGAAGCCAATCAATGGATGACGATATGATCTGTAAATTGCAAACATGAGGACCGAGACCATGACCCCGCCACCATTGGTTTTCAGCCATTTCGGCTACTACGTCGCTGACTACGAGCGCATGGTCGATTTCTGGACGCGCGTGTTCGGTTTTGGTGTCAGCGATGATGGGCAATTGCGCAGGCGGGAAATAGCGTTTATGACCCGCCGGCCGTTCGAGCACCACCAGCTCGTGGCCGTCGGTGGTCGTGATCCGGCGCACCCGACCACTGTTGCCGACGTCGGCTTCCTGGCCCCAAGCCTCGACGAGCTGCGGCGCATTGCGCGGCGGCTGGCGAGTGAAGCGGGCGTTACGGGAATCACGCCGGTCGATCATGGCGTTTCCTGGACTCTGCATTTCACCGATCCCACCGGCGTGCCGGTGAGTATCAATGTCGATACCGGATGGTTCGTGCCGCAGCCGCAGGCTTGGCCCCTGGACCTCGAGGCCGATGACGCCACGATAGGCTCCATCACGCGGGCGCGCTGCGAAGGTATCGAAGGTTTTTGCCCGCGCAGCCAATGGCGCGCCGAGACCGAGGCCAGGCTTGCCGCCGCCGGCGCCCTGCAGCCGCAGGCAACGCCCGCGGTGGAACCGGCACCGCGGGAAACGGGCCCAGTGTTTCGCAATGACTTTGGTAAAAAGCCCGCCGAGCCATTCCCGCGCATTGCCATGTTTCGCATCGGCATGCAGGCGATCGATCTGGACGCGCTGACCGGGTTTTACGAATCAACGCTCGGTTATCTTGTCACCGGGCGCGGCACGCGACCCGCGGTTGGCGCCCTGCCGGCGGCCGAAGTCGTCTATCTCACGCGCGACCCGAACCAGATCGCCCAGATAACCCTTGTCGCCGGCAGGCCTGCCGATGTGCCGAGCAGTGTCAATCAGGCGACTTTTCGCGTGCCGACAATCGCCGCGCTGCGCGAAGTGCATGAGCGGATGCACGCCCATCCCGGTGTCAGTGGATACCGCCCGGTCGATCATGGCAATTCCTTTTCGCTCTACTGCAACGACCTGGAGGGCAACACGCTCGAGTTGTCGCGCGAATCGATCTGGTACACGCCTGCGCCGAGTGCCTGGCTGCTCGATTTCTCGTTATCGGACGCGGAAATGATGCGGATATCCGAGGCGCGTTGCCGCTCCGAGCCCGGTTTCATGATGCGCGCCGAGTGGAAGGCGCGTGCCCACGCGGAACTGCTGGCTGCCGGCAGGCTGGAGGCGGAGGAACTGGTGGAGCACCTGCCGTAGATCCTGGGAATCTCAATCAGGCCCGCATGTGCCAAAGGGCAGGGGCTTGCGATTGATGCTTGCTGGTAACTGACTCACCAGATCGTGCTTATTTCCCTGATTTTTCGTAGCCTGGAATCCGCGGTCACCAACGATGCCTTGTGCAACATCGCGGTCGCCGCAATCAGTCGGTCGGCCGGGTCCCCGTGCGAAAAGGTATCCGACTGCGAAAGCACGGCGATTGCCGGCGTGATCGGCAGCACCTCAATGCGACGCAAGGTAATGACATCATCGAGAAACTGCCGGGGATCCATGCCGGGATCGAGGCGCTCTCTCGCAATCAGCATGGCGATCTCCCACAGGCTGATATCCGAGCAGGCAAGTTCTCTGTTTTCCGTGGCATGGTCTATGGCTTTGCGGGCACGGACCGTGAGGCGCGCGGGATCGAGCGCGTCATAGACCAGTGCATGGGTGTCAAGAACGATCAAGCTCTGCCGACCATTCTTCGCCAGTTGGCGTGACGATATCGCCGATGCGGCAGCGTTTGCGAGCGGCCAGCAGTCGGTCACGGGCCATGCCGAGAAAATCTCCCCCCGGTACGATGCGGGCTATGACCTTGCCGCGTGAGGTGACTTCAATCTCCTTGCCTTTCTGCACTTTGACAAGGTAGGCAGGGAGGTTCTGGCGTAATTCAGTCACATTAACTTTCGGCATGAGGTAATTCCCATAGGTACAGAAGAAGTGTACAGAATATGGCGAGCCGTGTAAAAGGGCTGGAAGGACTGCGATGCCCAATCGAAATCTGCTGTTGACGCTTAGCTCCACTTGTCTTGTGATGGCCTGCGCCTCCGATGGCGGCATGCAAACAGGGCCACAAGCAACTGCCTCTCCTGCGCCAATCGCGCAGCCGGCGCCGCAGGTTGCCACCTCTGCGCCGAAACCCGCGCCGATAGCACGCGGCCCGGTGGTGTTCAACGATCTGCCGAGCTTCGATCGCGAACTCGGACAATCGCTCAGCGGCGCGAAAGACCCGGTGGTGGTCACCAGCGCCGACCGCATTGCCCTGCAGAAATTGCCGCCGCGCCTGGAGAAATGGCTCGCTGCGGTGGACGACGGCGGAGGCAAGATTGAAACCGTGGCCGAGAATCCGGCGGCGGAACCGCAAACCCGCTCCATCGGCCTGATCTTCGCGTTGATCGGCGCGATCCGCCAGGCGCGCGAATTTACCAGGGAGCACCAGTATTCAGAGGCGCGCAATTTCGACGCGAAAATCATCTACAGGACCGATGCCGGCGGCGATCGCGTCATGGAGAGCATCGAGCTGGTGAGGCGGCAGCGCTAGGAATGCGCCGAACAAGGGGCCGCATACAGGTAAGCAAGGTCACCTGAGCGAGGCCTCTGTATTTTCCCATTGCCAGGGGAAACCCGTTCGTTAAAAAACCCGTTCGTTATAGTTGACAACTTGTCACGATATGGGAAAATTGTGTCTTTTAAGGAGACTCCCATGCGCACACTGACTGTTGGTGAGCTGAAAGCCCAATTTTCGGAGGTGTTGACCGCCGTCCAGGCCGGTGAGTCGGTGGTCGTTTGTTACGGACAAAAGAAAAAGCGGGTGGCTGCGCTGGTTCCTTATGCGCAATTCGCAGCGCGTACCGGCAAGCGCCCCTTGGGACTGCTCAAAGGCAAGGGCCATTTTGAGATCGCCAAGGATTTCAAGATGACCGACGAAGAGTTTCTCAACTCGTGAGTTATTTGCTGGATACCCATGCGTTTTTATGGGCGGTGAATTCACCCGAGAAGCTGAGCCGTGCGGCGCGTGCCGTGATCGTCGACGATGCCGGCGAAGTCTGTCTCTCTTCCTTGACGCTTTGGGAAATATCGCTCAAGTTCGCGCTCGGAAAACTCAACCTCAAGAGGGCGACTCCTGAAGATTTGCTCGCTTCTGCCGCAGAAATGGGCCTGACGATGATCGTTCCATCGCCCGAAGAGTCAGCAAGCGTTCATCGTTTGCCGCGCGCGGCCCATCGCGACCCGTTCGATCGAATGCTCGCGTGGCAGGCGATTCAACGGCGCCTGGTGCTGGTAACGAAGGACGGCGATCTTCCGGCGTATCGCGACGCAGGGCTGAAGACGCTCTGGTAGAGACCAGTGCGGCCCGAATACCGCCGAGCGCGCGGGGGAGGAATATTTGCGCTCCCAAGGCGATTGGAGGAGACGCATGGATTCCTCAAGGAATGAGCCTGAAAACGGCAGTTGAAGAACATCACGAATAGAGGAAACCCATATCTGGCGCGGGTTTCCGGCGTTTTCGTCGAACTGCGGAGCAGATCGCGCCTTACTTCGCCGGTGCGGATGTCACGCTTCTGGCCGGCTGCGCGCCTTGCCAACCTTTTTCAACCTATAGCCGGAGTGGACGCAACAGCGAATACGAATCGCAATGGCCCTTGGTGTCCGCGTTCGGGCGACTGGCGAAGAAGCTGAAGCCCGATCTGGTCACCATGGAGAACGTGCCGCAACTCGCCGATCATCCGGTCTTCGAACAGTTGCTCAAGAGTTTGGCGGGCTACAAAAAATGGTGGGCTGTCCTCGAGTGCGCATCGATAGGCGTACCCCAGACGCGTAAGCGGCTCGTACTGCTTGCATCGCGCCTGGGCAGCAAAGGCTTGGAATTGACAAAGGACGCAGCGCACGATGCAACGGTCCGACAGGTGATCGGTGCGTTGCCAGCCATCCGGGCGGGCGAAAGCCATCCGGACGACGAACTGCACATGGCGCCTTCATTAAGTCTCTTGAACCTATCCCGGATCAAGGCATCCCGCCCCGGCGGGACTTGGCGCGACTGGCCGTCGGAATTGCAAGCTACCTGCCACCAAAAGACGACTGGCGCTACGTACCCAAGTGTTTATGGTCGGATAGAGTGGGATCGTCCAGCCCCGACGATTACCACGCAGTGCTTTGGCTATGGCAATGGTCGCTTTGGACACCCGGAGCAAGATCGAGCGATCTCTCTTCGGGAGGCGGCTATGCTCCAAACGTTTCCGGAAACGTATGCATTTGCTCCTGAGGGAGCGCCCATCAAGTTCAACAAGATGGGGCGTTTGATCGGCAATGCTGTGCCAGTGCGACTGGGTGAGGCGATCGCCAAATCGTTGGCGGCACACGTTCAGGCATATGCGAGCTGAGACATATTTTGCGATTGAATAAGGAACCGTGGCGACAGCCGCGCGCCGCAATTGCCGGAGGTGCCGACGATGGCAGAGGCGGGCCTGCCCGCGTACCGCAGCACCAGCTTGACCGGGATGCTTGTGCTCAGAGGGACACCTGGCGCGATTGTCGACAAAGTGGCGGAAAAACTTGTATCGCTCATGAATTTTCCGGCATTGCAGCAGCAGATCATCAATGGCGGTTCGCAGCCGGGCCTGCTCATGGGCGAGGCGTTCGAGAGATTCCTGCGTGAGGACATGGAGTGCTTTGGGGTGGTGGCGAAGGCGGCAAATCTAACAGCCGAATAGCCTGTTGCCGGGAAGTGTTTCGCCGACCGGGGAAACGCTCGTGACTGCTCAGGATAGACACCAACGGAAAAAATGTTTTGAGCCATCACGAGCGTGTAATGGCGGGGCCGTCGGCCGGGACTTCCGGCATTCGATATCATTGCGGCCCGATGTCTTTCAGGCGACGCGGCGCGTCAATGATTCACTTTTGGCTGGGCCTCATTCATGACAGACACTGTTTCCTTTGACCGCCTCCGGGCATTTATCGCCTCCGCATTCGTCAAACTGGGTTTGCCCGAGGGTGATGCCCTATCCGTGGCCGCGCTCATGGCAGAGGCCGACTTGCAGGGTTCTGACGGACACGGCGTGATCCGATTGCCGCAATACGCGCGGCGCATCAAGGCGGGCGGGCTCAATCTCACGCCGGATATCAGGGTGGTGCGTGAGCGCGCCGGCATGGCACTGATTGATGGCGACAACGCCATGGGTCATCTGGTGATGCGGCGCGCGGCGCAAATCGCGATCGACAAGGCACGCAACACCGGCATTGCCTGGGTGGGCTCGCGCTGCAGCAATCACGCGGGGCCGGCGTCGCTGTATGCGCGCATGGCCTTGCCGCACGACATGATCGGATTGTATTTCGCGGTGGGCAACGCCAATCATCTGCCGC
>JBCKLP010000092.1:0-9263 GCA_038903735.1 Burkholderiales bacterium
GCCCCGGCGGTGCTGTGCCGGCAAATCCCCGACTGCTTCGAGCATCTGCTGCGCTACGCTGGCTGGTGCTCCAACCGCAGCAGCATGCCAGGCGAACCACAAATGGTCTGGAATGGGCGGGCTCTATGACGATGCGCCTTGATGCACAAGTTCATCAAGGCAGGCGTTCAGTTTGTCTGACCGGCAGCGATCTCTCGTTCATGCTTCTCAGTGCACGGCAAAAAGTGCTGCAGCTGAGCTCGAACGGACGGACCTGAACCGGCGACGGGTCAATGCGCTTTGGGACAAAACCGGCGGCTCATTGCGGCTGACCTGGTCCTTCTTGGCTTCCCTGGGAGAACTCACATGACGCTTCCGAAAATGAGGTTAGCCCACATGGGCATCACGGTGAAAAACTTGTGCGTGATGGAAGCTTTTTACACCGAGGTGCTCGGCTTCAAAGCCAGCGACCGTGGTGTCGCGCGCGGTTCACCTATGGTATTTTTGACGCGCGATCCCAGCGATCATCATCAGATTGTCTTTCAGGAGCAGCGCAAGACCGATGAAACGACAATCAATCAGATCTCGTTTCAGTTGGACGATCTCAGTGGTCTGAGGGAAATGCGGGGCGTCCTGTTCAAAGCCCAGGTGGAGGAGCTTAAGTTCGTCGATCATTGCGTCGCCTGCTCGATCTATTGTCACGATCCTGATGGCAACCGGCTGGGGTTTTTTGTTGATGGCCCATTTTATGTGAAACAGCCAATGATTCAAGATTTACAAAAATCACTAGTATTGGCTTACCTGAATCCCGCAATTGCATTCAATTTTTGGATCAAACAGATACCTCAAGCAATCTCCCGCGGGCGTTGCGCCTGGCCGCCGCCGAAGCTCGATTGCTGCGGCGCCTTGCCGCCGCGGGTCACCCGCACCGCGCAATACTTGAACTCGGGGATCTTGCCGACCGGGTCCAGCACCGGATTGGTAAGCTTGTTGGCTGCCGCTTCGTAAAAGCAAAAGGGCACGAAGATCGCGCCTGCAGGTGTGCCTTCGTCGGCGCGCGCGTAAAGTGAAATGGCACCGCGGCGCGACTGCACCGTCAACACGCCGCCCGGCTTCACGCCCAGCCGTTCCAGTTCCAGGGGATGCAAGGAAGCCACCGGTTCGGGCTCCAGGGTATCCAGGACGCTCGCGCGGCGGGTGATCGCGCCGGTATGCCAGTGCTCCAACTGCCGCCCGGTGATCAGCACCATGGGGTAATCCTTGTCCGGCTGCTCGTCCGCCGATATCAAATCGGCCGGCACGAATCTGGCACGCCCGGTCGCAGTCGGAAAATTCGTCTTGAACACCACCGGCTCACCGGGGTCCCCTTCCTTCTCGCAAGGGTAGGTGACCGAGGAATCGCGCTCCAGGCGCTCCCAGGTGATGCCCGCGATCGAATCCATGCACTGGCGCATTTCCTTGAACACCTCGCGCGGATGTGTGTAGTTCCAGTCGAGGCCCATGCGCCGCGCGATCTCCTGTATCAGCATGAGATCCTCGCGCGCCTCGCCCGGCGGCTCGATGGCCTTGCGGCCAAGCTGCACCATGCGGTCGGTATTGGTCACCGTGCCATCCTTCTCCGGCCAGGCGGTGGCCGGCAGCACCACATCGGCGAGGTAGGCGGTTTCGGTGAGAAAAATATCCTGCACCACCAGGTGATCGAGCGCGGCAAGCGCATCGCGCGCGTGGTCCAGGTCCGGATCGGACATGGCCGGGTTCTCGCCCATGATGTACATGCCACGGATCTCGCCTTTCTTCGCCGCGTGCATGATCTCGACCACCGTCAGGCCCGGCTGCGCATCCAGTTCCCTGCCCCACAGTTTCTCGAAGCGCTGCCTGGCATCCGGATTGTCGACGCGCTGGTAATCCGGAAAAAACATCGGCACCAGGCCCGAGTCCGAGGCGCCCTGCACATTATTCTGCCCGCGCAAGGGGTGCAGCCCGGTGCCGGGCCGGCCGATCTGTCCGGTCATCAGGGTGAGCGCGATCAGGCAGCGCGCATTGTCAGTGCCGTGCACATGCTGCGAAATACCCATGCCCCAGAGAATCATCGAGCCTTTGGAAGTCGCGTACAGGCGCGCTACTTCGCGGATGGTCGCCGCCGGAATGCCACAGATCGGCGCCATGGCCTCCGGAGTGAATTTCTTCACGTTGTCGCGCAGCGCCTCATAGCCCGAGGTGCGCTCGGCGATGAAGGCCTCGTTCACCAGGCCCTCTTCGACGATTGCGCACATCATGGCGTTCAGCAGGGCGACATCGGTGTCGGGATTGAACTGCAGCACATGCGTGGCATGGCGGGCAAGCTCGGTGCGGCGCGGATCGGCGACGATCAGCCGGGTGCCCTTCTTCACCGCATTCTTGATCCAGGTTGCCGCCACCGGATGGTTCACCGTCGGATTGGCGCCGATCAGGAATACCACCTCGGCATTGGCCACATCACTCACCTGGTTGGACACCGCACCCGAGTTCACCCCCTCCATCAGCGCCGCCACCGAAGAGGCATGGCAGAGGCGGGTGCAATGATCGACGTTGTTGGAACCAAAACCGGTGCGCACCAGTTTCTGGAACAGGTAGGCCTCCTCGTTGGTGCCTTTGGCCGAGCCAAATCCTGCCAGCGCCTTGCGGCCGTACTTATCGCGGATTTCCCGCAAGCCGCCTGCGGCCAGGTCCAGCGCTTCCTCCCAGCTCGCCTCGCGGAAAGCTTCGTGCCAGCGGTCCGGATCGACAACAAAATCCTTGTGCTTGGGCACGCCGGGCTTGCGGATAAGCGGTTTGGTGAGCCGCTGGCGGTGGTTCACGTAATCAAAGCCGTAGCGACCCTTGACGCACAGGCGCCCGTGATTGGCCGGGCCGTCGCGGCCCTGCACGAAAACGATGCGTTCGGCCTTGCCTTCTTTTTTCACGTGGTAGGTCAGCTGGCAGCCCACCCCGCAATACGGGCACACCGAGTCCACCGTGCGGTCGGCGGCGATCTTGCCCGCCACCTGCGCCGGCGCCCCCGCCGCCGCGCCGGCGAGCGCGGGCACCTTGTGCGACAAGGCCCCCGTGGGGCAGGCCTGCACACACTCGCCACAGGCCACGCAACTCGAGGCGCCCATGTCATCGTCCAGATCAAACACGATCTTTGATTCGCCGCCGCGGAACGCGTAGCCGATCACGTCATTCACCTGCTCTTCGCGGCAGGCACGCACGCAGAGGGTGCACTGGATACAGGCATCCAGATTGACGGCAATGGCCGGATGGCTCATATCCGCCGCGGGCTGGGCGCGCGCGGCGAATCGCGGCAGCCCGATATCAAGCTTACCCGCCCATTGGTCGAGTTCCGAATGGAGGGTGTGCGGTTCCTGCGGCATGTCCGCGAGCAGCAGTTCCAGCACCATTTTCTGCGAGACCAGCGCGCGCGGGCTGTTGGTTTGCACTTCCATGCCGTCGGAGCCATGGCGCCAGCAGGCGGGCGCCAGCACCCGCTCGCCCTTCACCTCCACCACGCAGGCGCGGCAGTTGCCATCGGGCCGCATGCCCTCCTTGTAGCAAAGATGCGGAATCTCGATGCCGTGACGTTTGGCCGTCTGCAGGATGGTTTCATCAGGACGGCCGATCACGCTCTGGCCGTTCAGCTTGAATTCCACCGGCCGGGCCGCTGCTTCCTGTTTGCTGATCGCTGTCATCTCACACCTCGGTCTCGAATACGCAGTCAATCATCAGGAAATTTCCTGCGGGAAAAACTTTATCACCGACAACAGCGGGTTGGGCGCCGCCTGCCCCAGCCCGCAGATCGAGGCATCGGCCATCGCCTGCGATAATTCGCGCAACAGCGGCTGGTCCCATTTTTTCTCCGCCATCAGATCCAGCGCCTTGATGGTGCCCACCCGGCAGGGCGTGCACTGGCCGCAGGATTCCTCGGAAAAGAATTTCACCATGCTGCGCGCCGCGCTGCCCGCCTTGTCGCGATCCGAAAGCACAATCACCGCCGCCGAGCCGATGAAGCAGCCGTGCGCATTCAAGGTGTCGAAATCCAGCGGCAGATTGTCCATGGCCGCAGGAAGAATGCCACCCGAGGCACCGCCCGGCAGATAGCCGTACAGCGTGTGCCCCGGCAGCATGCCGCCGCAGTATTCATCGATCAGGTCGCGCACCGTGATGCCGGCCGGCGCCAGGTGCACACCGGGCCTTTGCACGCGCCCGCTCACCGAGAAGGAACGCAGGCCCTTGCGGCCGTTGCGCCCGTATGAAGTAAACCAGCCCGCGCCCTTTCCCACGATCTCGCGCACCCAGAACACGGTTTCCATATTGTGTTCCAAGGTCGGATAGCCGAACAGGCCCACCTGCGCGACAAAGGGCGGGCGCAGGCGCGGCATGCCGCGCTTGCCTTCGATGGACTCGATCATCGCCGACTCTTCACCGCAGATATAGGCGCCCGCACCACGCCGCAGGTGGATGGGCGGCAGCGCGCAGGGACGGGCCTTCTGCAATTTCGCCAGTTCGCGCTCCAGCACCGCGCGGCAGCCGGCGTATTCATCGCGCAGATAGATATAGATTTCGCCAACCCCCGCCGCCCAGGCCGCCACCAGCATGCCTTCCAGAAAACGGTGCGGATCGCGCTCCAGGTACCAGCGGTCCTTGAAGGTGCCTACCTCGCCCTCGTCGATATTGACCGCCATCACCCGCGGCTCGGGCTCGGCGGCGACGCTACGCCACTTACGCCCCACCGGGAAGCCGGCGCCACCCAGGCCGCGCAGCGCCGAGTCCTCCATGATCTTGGTGATTTCATCGCGGCTGCGCTTGCCGGCCAGGCAGTCGGCGATCAACTGATAACCGCCACCACGCCGGTAAGCGGCGAAGTCGACATATTTCGGCTCGGCGCATTCAGTTTCGCCTGCCTTCACCGCCTTTTCCACGGCGGTGACGCTGGCATTGCAGACCGGGTTGCGTCCGACCACCGCGACCGGCGCGGTTTCGCAGCGGCCTACACAGGGCGCGGGTATCACGCGCACCTTGGCACCCAGCTTTGCCTTCAGTTCGGAGATCAACTGGTGCGCGCCCGCCATCTCGCAGGACAGCAAGGATGCGCAGCTTTCCTGCTTTCACGTGCTCGATCATCGAAGGAAGGGTGTTGAACATAACCGACACCTCGTTGCTAAGCAGCGCCGGCGTCACCTGGATGACGCCCTTGTAGGGAACGTGAACCAGATCGATCTTCGCCATCAGCTTGAGTTGCTCCATGGTGATGTGATGCACGGTCGCGTTTCCCGGCGAGGCGTAGTTGATTTCGCCGGGACGCTTTCTGGCGAGCGCGATCAGCTCCTGCACCGAACCCGCGCCCAGCGCGGTGTTTGCAATCAGGAAAAACGGCCCGCGCACCGCCTGCGTTATCGGGGCGAAGTCACGCACCGGGTCGTAGGGAATCTTCGCCATCACCGCCGGCGTGATGGAGGAAGAGTTGTTGTCCATGAGAAACAGCGTGTAGCCGTCCGGCGCCGACCTGGCGGCCGCCTCCGCGCCGATGATGGTGCTGCCCCCCGCCTTGTTGTCGATCACAAGCTGCTGGCCGAGCTCGAGAGCCATGGCTTGCGCGACCACGCGCGCCAGTACATCGGGAAGCCCGTTAGGCGCATAGGGAACGATGATCCTCACCGGTTTGACCGAAAAAGCCTGTGCCAGCAAACTTCCCGGCAAATAGAGCACGGCCAGCAGCAGCGCGTTCAGCGTCCACAAGCTCTTGTGCGTCATTTGGGCAACCATCTCTGTGAAAGAACGAAAACTACCACAGTCCATTCTAATCGAGGTTTGAGTCTGAGCGGGGTAGGTTTTGATTCCTCGTTGACGCAGGGTTATGCACGGGGCCGCCGCCCGCCACTTTAAGGCGGGAGGCGAGCTGCGCGGTGCATAACCCGTGTGCATGGCGAGAATTGTTGTCGGGTCAGGCGGCTTTCTTCGATCGGGTAAAAATGGTTTTGAAGATGTTTGCACGTGCTTCATTCATACGCTTTGCGGCCTCATTGTCGCTCAATGCTTTGGCTTGGGCGTCAAGGACTTTGAAGGTGATTCCGATTTTGAGGTATTGCTCGGGTTTTGGCAGTGATTTGAGTTTCTCGTAGGGTGTCATCATTAATTTGTAGGGGTGTCGCGAGTTTTTAGAATTGTCCGGATCGCTTACCGCATCAAGGGTGAATCCCTGGCGGAACTGCTCGGCTTCTGCCGCGCAGCGATGGCGCGCATGGACAAAATAACGCCGCCGCCGGGCCCGTTGCCGGTAATCCTGCCCAGCTACAACGGCGCCCGCCGCCTGCCAAACATGACGCCGCTACTGGCGCTGCTGCTGGCGCGGGAGGGTGTTCCGGTGCTGATTCACAGCATCGCCGACAGCTATGGCCGCGTGACCACGGCCGCCATTCTTGAGGCGTTGCAAATACCGCTGTGCGCCCGGGCTGATGAGGCGGCGGCCCGCCTGCGAAGCGATCGCCTGGCTTATCTGCCGCTGGAAGCATTGATGCCGAGCCTGGCGAGGCTGATGAACAGCCGTTCCCGCATCGGTGTGCGCAGTTCTGCGCACACTGTGGCGAAACTGCTCGATCCCTTCGGCGGCCATGCCCTGCGCGTGGTGCCGGTCACCCACCCTGACTATGTCCGCCGCATGGGCGAGTTTCTCGCCGCGGCAGGCGCGCCGGCGGTGCTGTTGCGCGGCAGCGAAGGCGAGCCCTATGCCAGTCCGAAACGCATGCCTGCGCTGCAGCTGTTTTTTCGTGGCGAAGCGAGCGAACTGGCGCCGCAGGGAACGTCAGAAACGGCAACCGCGGGGTTGCCCGAAACCCTGGATGCGCAGGCCACGGCGCGCTGGACGCGCGATGTGCTGTCGGGTGCACGGCCGGTTCCCGCGCCGCTGCAGAGGCAGGTGGAATGTCTCAGCGCCGCGGCGCGTGCGCGCTCATGAGGGCAAGACTGAACAGCAGCACGGCGCCGGCCTGATGCGCTGCCGCCAGTGGCACCGGCACGCGCAACAGCAGCGTGGCGATGCCCAGGGTGACCTGCAGAACCAGCATGATCAGCAGCAGGTGGACTGTCTTGAGGGGCTGTCTTGAGGGTTTTGACGCAATAAGAAAAGCCGGATAATGCGGTCATGACTGCGAAAACCCAGATTGAGATGATTCCCAAGCTACGCAAGGTGCTTCAAACGGCTGCACTACCCATTGGATGTGATGCTGGTGTGCGCCCGCTGGTATGCGGCTTCTACGCTGAGCCTGCGCCACATTGAGGAAATGATGCTGGAGCGAGGTGTTTTTGTCGATCACGCCACCGTGCACCGCTGGGCTTTGAAGATTCTGCCGGTCTTGACCCTTGTTTTTCGCAGACGTAAGCGCCCAGTGGGTACGAGCTGGCGCATGGACGAGATCTACATCAAAGTGGCCGGTCAGTGGAAATACCTGTACCGCGCGGTGGACAAGGAAGGCGATACGGTGGATTTCTTTCTGACAGCCAAGCGAGACAAGGGTTCGGTCCGGCGCATTCTGGAGCGAGCCATCAGTCTGCATGGGTTGCCTGAGAAGATCACTATTGACCAGAGCGGCGCCAACACGGCGGCAATCCAAAGCATCAATGATGATGCATGCCTTGAGATCGAACTGCGACAATGCAAGTACCTCAACAATATCGTAGAGCAGGATCATCGGGCAGTGAAACGAGTGACGGATCCGATGCTGGGGTTCAAGTCGTTCTGGAGTGCGCAGAAGCTGATAGCCGGAATCGAGACCATGCACATGGTGAAGAAGGGGCAGTTGCACTGCCCCAATAGGCAAGCCATGTCTGCAGCTGACCAGTTCTATAGCTTGGCTTGCTGATTCCGTGACTTACGCTACTTCGTTCACCCCCTCATCGCTATTGCGACAGAACCGATCGGGAGGCCGATGAGTGATCACCGCGAATTTCTGTCCGAAGGACATGGAAGCTGGTACTGCAGGTTCCAGGAACTTGCGTCGCGGACAGGTCATCCCTCGACGCAAACCCGCGCGCAACGCGAATGCCGGCGCCGGCCGCGGCGCTGGAACCACCGTATGCGATGACGATTCCGGTCCGACAAGTTCCCGTCGCCGCCACGCCGCCACGCCAAGATTGACCGCAGTCGACTAGAATGCTAAAAGAGTGGAGGCAGCATACAAGCTGCCGGTGATGAGGAGGACGGCTGCAATGCGCAGTGTGTTAATGGGGGTAGGCGCGCTGGCAGCGGCAGTAGCAATGTCGCTGCCGCCTGCACAGGCACAGGAGTATCCGAACAAGCCGGTCAGGGTGGTCGTGCCCTTTCCTCCAGGCGGCGGCATAGTCGACCGCATGGCGCGCCTGATTTCCGACAAACTGCGCGAAAAATGGGGGCAGCCGCTGGTGGTGGACAACCGTCCCGGCGCCAATGCCAACATCGGCGCCGCATTCGTCGCCAGGGCTCCGGGCGACGGCTACACGCTGCTCTTCACCAGTGAAGGGCCGTTGGCGATCAACAAATATCTTTACGCGAAACTGCCGTTTGAACCCGAGCAGTTCGTGCCGATTTCGGTGGTCATCACGCAACCCCTGATCCTCGTGTCCAACCCGAAAGTGCCGGCCGCCAACATGCAACAGCTGCTGGCGTACGCCAAGGCCAATCCGGACAAACTCAACCTCGCCACCAACGGCAACGGCAGCAACATGCATCTGTCGCTGGAGATGCTGAAGATCGAGACCGGCGTGAAGATCACCCACGTCGCCTACAAGGGCGTGCCGCCCGCCCTGACCGACCTGATCGGCGGGCAGGTGGAACTCATGTTCGTCGGCCTGGGCACGGTGCTGCAGCAGATCAAGGCCGGGAAACTGCGCGTTATAGCGGCGGCCTCGGAGAAGCGCATGCCAGCGCTGCCCGATGTCGGTGCCATCTCCGAAATCATTCCCGGCTTTGCCGTCACCAGCTGGGTCGGCGTGGTGGCTGCGCCCAAGACGCCTGCCGCCATCGCGGACAAGCTTTCCGTCGCGATCCGCGACATCTTGAAGCAGGCCGACGTCGTGAAACTGCTCGCCGAGTTGAACGTGGAAGGCGTTGGCAGCACCCCCGAGGAAATGAGCGCCCTGGTCCGCCGCGAAGAGGCGCGCTGGAGCAAGGTGATTCGCACCACCGGCGTTGTGGCGGAGTAGCTATCCACCGCAGAACCCACTGAGTGCCCGGGACCGCCGGAATCCAAATGCAAGCGGACTGTCCCTTACCACGGGCGGGAATTTTTCAAAAA
>JBCKLP010000093.1:0-9261 GCA_038903735.1 Burkholderiales bacterium
CACAGGAAGCATGCCCAGGCGCTGCTGACCGACATTCATGCGCAGTTCATCGATGTGGTCCGTAAGGGCCGCGGCAAGCGGTTGAAGGAAACGCCGGACCTGTTCTCCGGGCTGATATGGACAGGTGCCAATAGCGTGGAAGCGGGATTGGCCGATGGGCTGGGTAGTCTGGAGTGGGTGGCCCGGGAGGTGGTGAAGGCCGAACAGATCGTCGATTTCACCCAGAAGCAGAATATTGCGGAGCGGTTTGCCAAGCGATTCGGAGCGGTGCTGGCTGAATCCGTTTCCGGCGTATTGTTATTGAGCGATTTCAGCCTGCGCTAACAGCAGGAAGACGCAGGGCCGGCGATCCAGGTTGGGTAGCCGGCCTTTCCAATCGCGGATGCGCCGCGTGGCTATTTCTTCCGTCGGCAGCGTCAGGTCGCAGGCGATGCACAACTGCGTGTCATTACGGCAGGCTTCCAACAATGCGTTCAGCAGAGCCCCGTTGCGGTACGGCGTTTCGATAAAAATTTGCGTTTCGCTCTGGGCGGCTGAGCGGGTCTCGACGCTACGTATTGCGCGGCCGCGGGCAGGTTCCTTGACGGGAAGATAGCCGTGAAAGGCAAAGCGCTGGGTTTCCAGGCCGGAGGCCATCAGCGCAAGAATGGGCGACGAGGGCCCTGTCAGTGGCGCGACCCGTAAGCCGGATACGTGCGCCAGCCGGACCAGTTTTGCGCCGGGATCCGCCACTGCCGGGCATCCGGCCTCGGAAAGAATGCCCGCGTCGAGGCCGTCCCGGATCGCGGATATCATTGCGCCGAGTTCCCCAGCGGGCGTGTCATTGCTCAGGCGTTCGATGCGCAGTTCGGCCAGCGGCACTGGATGTCCGGCCAGTTTGAGGAAGGCGCGTGCCGTTTTGGGTTCTTCGGCGAGAAAATATTGTAGTTGGCGGATTCGCCCGAGTACATTGCTAGGAATGACCTCGGCGACGTCGGACCCGCCCAGCGTGGCAGGCAGGAGCCAAAGCGTCCCGGCGGCCATTCAGGGAATCTCCAGTCCGTGCTCCAGAAGCATATCCACCAATGCTATTAAAGGCAGGCCGATCAGGGCATTGGGGTCATCGCCGCCCATTTTCTGGATCAAGGTGATCCCCAATCCCTCGGATTTGGCGCTGCCAGCGCAGTCGTAGGGCTGTTCGCGACGCAAATAGCGCTCGATCGAATCAGGTTTGAGCTTCCGGAACTGGACCCGGTTGATGACACTGCGGATTAGTGTTCGCTGTGTAATCGTGCTGTGCACGCACAATGCGGTGAAAAAAACAGCTTCGCGTCCGGAAAGCAGATTTAACTGGCGTACCGCATTCTCGTGGCTGCCCGGCTTTCCCAGCAGGTCGGGCCCGCAACTGGCGACTTGGTCCGATCCGATCACCAGGGCATCGGTATAATTGGCGGCAACCGCGAGTGCTTTGACGCGGGCAAGGCGCAGTGCAAGGGTTTCCGGAAGTTCGCCGGGCAACGGGGATTCATCCACCTCCGGTGCTGCGACTTCGAAGGGTAGTCCGAGCCGGGAAAGCAGCTCCTTGCGGTACCGGGAGGTGGATGCGAGAATCAATTTCACGATGCGGATTCGGAGAGCGGGCGGATGCGGAAAAGAGCGGTAACGCCCTGAACAGCTTGGAATTTATTTTGACAGAGTGCTCTGACCATACTATCATGCGCGCCCAATGTCGCTAGCGGAGGTGATCGATGGCCTCCAGTTCGCGTGTGAAGGCGGCGAATTAAGCGGCACCCTGGATCTGGGGCGACTTCCGCGGCTTGTGGAATCCGGGTGCAGCACTGATGGCATCGCTTATCGCCTGCGGGGTGGCGTGAATAGGGCGGGAAGTCCCAGTCTGTCTGTCAAGGCATCGGGACATCTGGACTTGGTATGTCAGCGTTGTCTTGGGCCGCTGGGATTCGACCTGGATGTGGATGTCGAGCTGGAGATGTGCGCGGATCCGCAGAAGGTCGCGCATGCCGAAGACGAGGTCGACAGGATTTTGGCGGAAGGCGAGATGGATGTCGCGCAACTGGTTGAGGATGAGGTGATCCTGGCGCTGCCGCTGGCGCCCAGGCACGAAAAGTGCGCTGCCGCTGATCAAGGTGCCCAGGTGCAAAAGATTTCGCCTTTCAGCGCACTCACGGCGTTGAAAAAAAGGCCTGATTGATACCTGCAGTTGATGTAATGCATATAAGACTTGAAGGAGTACTAAACATGGCAGTACAGCAGAACAAGAAGTCCCCCTCCAAGCGAGGCATGCATCGCTCGCACGATTTCCTGGTGGTAGCGCCGCTGGCAATCGAACCCACCACCGGAGAGGTCCACCTGCGCCACCACATTAGCCCCAGCGGTTACTACCGCGGCAAAAAAGTAGCCAAGGGCAGGGGCGAGTAAAAGCGCTTTCGCCTCGGGATTCATTTCGTCCTGAAGCGGGAAAAAATTCCGGGACGGCCAATGGCCATCACCATTGCGATAGATTGCATGGGCGGCGATCATGGCCCCCTTGTGACCGTGTCAGCGGCTGTCGATTTTCTGGTTGCGTATCAGGACGCGCACGTCATTCTGGTGGGCTTGAGCGAGGCGATCGAAACAGAATTGACCCGTAATCGGCGGGCCGATAGCGCCCGCATCCGCGTCCATCATGCCGCCGAAGTCGTTGCCATGAACGAATCCCCGGCTTCCGCTTTGCGCGGCAAGAAAGAGTCATCGATCAGGCTGGCTGCCGAACTGGTGAAGTCCGGCGAGGCGCAAGCCCTGGTGAGCGCCGGAAATACCGGTGCATTGATGGCTATCTCCCGGTTCGTCCTGAAAACCCTGCCTGGAATCGACCGTCCTGCAATCCTTTCGGCGCTTCCATCGCAAGCCGGGAGCACCTATGTGCTGGACCTTGGTGCCAATGTGGATTGCACGGCCCAGCATCTGCTTCAGTTCGCCATCATGGGTTCCACACTGGTTTCCGCCGTTGAGCACAAGGAACGGCCTACCGTGGGTATCCTTAATATTGGCGAGGAAGATATCAAGGGAAATGAAGTGGTCAAACAAGCCGCTGAACTGCTGCGCGCAAGCGGACTCAATTTCATTGGTAATGTCGAGGGCGATGATATTTTCAAAGGTCGCTGCGACGTGGTTGTTTGCGATGGATTTGTTGGAAATGTGGCTTTGAAAGCCGCTGAAGGACTGGCGCAGTTGTTTGGTGCCTCGCTCAAGGAGGAATTAGGCCGCAATGTTTTCCGCAAGCTGGCCGCCCTGGTTGCGGCGCCGGCGTTGCTGGCATTCAAGCGGCGGGTGGATCATCGAACCTACAACGGCGCCACCCTGATCGGATTGCGTGGTGTCGTGGTCAAGAGCCATGGGTCGGCAGATATATTTTCGTTCCGGCGCGCTATCGAGCGTGCGCGTGAAGATGTCGTAAATGATGTGATTGCCCGCCTGTCGCGGCAACTGTCTGCGCTGGAGGCTGCATGATTTACTCGAGAATTGCAGGTACTGGCAGCTACCTTCCTGAGCGCGTGCTCAGTAACGCCGAACTGGCCGAAACCATGGATACCTCCGATGAATGGATCCGGGAGCGCACTGGAATCCGGCAAAGGCATATTGCCGCGGATTCGCAATCGAGCAGCGACCTTGCGCTGCGCGCCTGTGAGGCCGCGTTGGCGGCCGCTGGATTACCCGCATCGGCGGTTGATCTGATTGTCTTTGCCACCTCGACTCCGGATCAGATATTTCCCAGCAGCGCCTGCCTGCTTCAGGCCAAACTCGGAATCAAGGGCTGCGCGGCTTTCGATATTCAGGCCGTGTGCAGCGGTTTCGTCTACGCCCTTTCCATCGCCGACAAGTTCATTCGCAGTGGACAGAATCGTTGCGCCTTGGTTGTAGGTGCAGAGATTTTCTCGCGCATTCTCGATTGGAATGACCGTTCAACCGCGGTTCTGTTCGGCGACGGTGCTGGCGCGGTCGTGCTTTGTGCGGATTCGCAGCCGGGGCTGCTGGGCAGCGTGCTGCACGCCGACGGCTCCCAGGAGAAACTGCTCTCCGTGCCGGGAACGATATGCGGCGGCAAGATTTCCGGCTCGCCTTACCTGCGCATGGACGGCCAGGGTGTTTTCAAGTTTGCCGTGCGTGTGTTGGACGAGGTGGCGCGCGAGACACTGGCGCAATGCGGACTTGGCGTTGCCGATATCGACTGGCTGATCCCTCATCAGGCCAACGTGCGCATCCTCGAATCCACAGCGAAGCGACTGGGCCTTCCCATCGATCGCGTGGTGGTGACTGTGGATAGCCACGCGAATACTTCGGCAGCCTCAATCCCGCTGGCGCTGGATTGCGCAATTCGAGACGGGCGCATCCGGCGCGGTCAAAAGCTGATGCTTGCGGGAGTGGGCGGTGGATTTACCTGGGGCGCTGCCCTGGTTCAATACTGATAAAAGAGGAAGCGCGCTTGAAACTCGCAATGGTGTTTCCCGGACAGGGCTCGCAATCCCTGGGCATGATGGCCGCCTATGGTGATCTGCCGGAGATTGCGCAGACGCTAGCGGAGGCTTCGGAAATTCTCGGCCAGGACATCGGCAAGCTTATTGCCGAAGGGCCGGCTGAAGATTTGAACCGCACGGTGAATACGCAGCCAGTCATGGTTACTGCGGGGGTTGCCGTCTATCGCGCCTGGCGCTCGCTGGGTGGGGCTGAACCTGCCATGCTTGCCGGGCATAGCCTTGGCGAATATTCGGCTTTGGTTATCTCGGGGGCGCTGACATTTCCCGATTGCCTGCATCTGGTGCGCTTGCGCGCGCGCGCGATGCAGGACGCGGTGCCGGAAGGAACGGGTGCCATGGCAGCCATTCTGGGTTTGGAGGATGCTGCCGTAATTGCCGCCTGTGCCGAAGCAGCGCAGGGAGACATCGTGGAAGCGGTCAATTTCAACGCGCCCTCGCAGGTGGTGATTGCCGGGCATGCCGCTGCAGTGATGCGGGCCATGGAGGTGGCCAAAGGCAAGGGTGCCAAGCGTGCAATTGCCCTGCCGGTAAGCGCGCCATTTCACTCTTCGTTGATGGCCCCGGCGGCAATGAAGCTGCGGGAGGCATTAGCCGCGGTAACGGTCGGCAAACCGGTAATCCCGGTGATTCATAACCTGGATGCGGTGACATGCTTGCTGCCGGAGGATATTCGCGAAGCGCTGGTTGGACAGGCTGACCATGCCGTCCGCTGGACGCAATGCATATCCGTGATGGCAGATGCAGGGGTGACCCATGTGTTCGAGTGCGGTCCTGGAAAGGTGCTGGCGCCGCTTTCCAGGCGAATCTGCGCAAATCTCCAGGGCCTGGCACTTTCAGACCGTACTGCAATCGAACAGGGTGTACAGACTTATGAGTGAATCCGGGACCTTGAGCAGGCAGGTCGCGCTGGTTACCGGTGCCACACGCGGGATCGGCAAGGCGATCGCGATGGCATTGGCCTCGGGTGGCGCGACGGTAGTTGGGACAGGCACCACGCAATCGGGCGCTTCGGCCATTGACGAGTATCTTGGCGCGCAGGGTGGCAGCGGACGCGGGGCCATACTGGATGTCAATGACGGGGCAGCTGTGACAAACCTGATTGAAGAGATTGGCGGCAGTTACGGCGCAGTCTCCATTCTGGTCAATAATGCCGGGATCACCCAGGACAATCTGGCGATGCGGATGAAGGACACGGAATGGGATTCGGTGATCGACACTGATTTGAAATCGGTATTTCGCCTGTCCAAAGCGGTATTGCGCGGAATGATGAAAGCGCGTGGCGGCAGGATCATCAACATCACTTCGGTGGTAGGCGCCACCGGAAATCCGGGGCAGATCAATTATGCGGCGGCGAAGGCGGGCGTCGCCGGTATGACCCGCTCGCTTGCCAGGGAAATAGGCAGCCGTGGAATCACGGTGAATTGCATTGCGCCTGGTTTCATTGAAACCGACATGACCAATGCCTTGACAGAGGCGCAACGCACGGCGCTGATGGCGCAGATTCCATTGGGAAGATTTGGCAGCGCAGAAGAAGTTGCTGCCGTTGCCTGCTTTCTGGCATCGGATGCCGGCGCCTACATTACCGGCACGACAATTCACGTCAATGGCGGGATGTTCATGAATTAGCAGGAACTTAATTCTGCGAAGAGTATCTGCTACAATTCTCGACTTAAAATCCGGGGCGCCGGCGCAATACAGGGATAAGGAGCGCAAAATGGAAAATGTTGAGCAACGCGTTAAAAAAATAGTTGCGGAGCAACTGGGCGTCAATGAGTCGGAAATAAAAAACGAGTCTTCCTTTGTCGATGACTTGGGTGCGGACTCGCTGGATACGGTGGAACTGGTGATGGCTCTGGAAGAGGAATTTGAAACCGAAATTCCGGACGAAGATGCTGAAAAGATCACTACGGTCAACCAGGCCATCAACTACATCAACGCGAACAGCAAGGGCACCTGAGCTCTTCTTCAGCATTTCGGGAAAATTTTGACCCGCCGCCGAGTCGCTGTCACCGGTCTGGGGATTATTTCCCCGGTTGGTAACTCTGTTACTGATGCCTGGTCCGCAATCGTTGCAGCGCGCTCGGGAATCGGTGCCATTACGCGTTTCGATGCTACGGGTTACAGTTCCAGAATTGCCGGCGAGGTCAAGGGTTTCGCTGTTGAGAAGTACCTCTCCGCCAAGGAAGCGAGACGCTTCGACACGTTTATCCATTATGGCCTTGCTGCGGCGACTGACGCGCTGACAGACTCCGGGTTGGTGCTGGATCAGGAAGATCGTACGCAGATCGGTGTGTGCATCGGTTCAGGTATCGGCGGCCTGCCGCTGATCGAGGAAACGCACTCGGCGTTGCTCGCGGGTGGCCCGCGCAAGATCTCGCCTTTTTTCGTTCCGGGCACCATCATTAATCTGATAGCCGGACAGTTCTCCATCATGTTTGGATTGAAGGGGCCCAATCTTGCGGTGGTCACCGCCTGTACGACAGCCAATCACTGTATCGGTGAAGCGGGGCGTTTGATCGAGTACGGTGACGCGGACGTCATGATTGCGGGCGGGGCCGAAGCGACGGTGTCACCCCTGGGACTCGGGGGATTCTGTGCCGCGCGCGCCTTGTCCACCCGCAACGATGATCCCTTGCACGCCAGCCGCCCCTGGGACAAAGATCGCGATGGCTTTGTGCTAGGGGAAGGTTCGGGCGTACTGGTTCTTGAGGAACTTGAGCACGCGCGCAAGCGTGGCGCGCGGATCTACTGCGAACTGGCCGGGTACGGCATGAGCGCGGATGCCCACCATATCACCGCACCCTGTGAAGACGGGGAGGGTGCCGCGCGCTGCATGAGCAATGCGCTGCGCAATGCGCGGTTGAATGCGGATCAGGTGGACTACGTCAACGCCCATGGCACTTCCACGCCGCTCGGGGATATTGCCGAAACCGTTGCAGTGAAACGCGCATTTCAGGCGCATGCCGGGAAACTGGCGATCAGTTCCACCAAATCCATGACTGGGCACCTGCTGGGCGCTGCCGGCGGGGTCGAGGCGGTTTTTTCGGCAATGGCGGTATTCGAGCAGCTTGCGCCGCCCACGGCCAACCTGCTGACTCCGGATCCGGCCTGCGATCTTGATTATGTTCCCAACGTGGCGCGAGCCATGCCGATCCGCGCAGCGCTATCCAACTCGTTCGGGTTTGGCGGAACCAACGGAACCCTGATTTTTACGCGCATTTGAGTCCGGATTGCCGCGTTGATCTGAGACCATCGTGGTGTCTTGCCGTCGGCGCGGGCGGTTTGCACGGAATGGCGTTGCTGGCCGTCGGTGTCAGTCTTGAAGGCATTCCCCTGTTTCTCGCCGTCTGCGGGGTGCTCTTGTCCGGCGGATGGTGTGTCGTCAGGGCGCTTCTCCTGTCATCGAATTCCATAGTCAGCTTTTCGATCATGCCCGACGGGTCGGTGTCCTGGGTTGACCGCCGCGGACGCACGGCTTCTGCCGCCATTACCCGCGCGGGATGGGTCAGCGAATACCTGGTTATTGTGGGCTTTCAAGGGGCCGCTGCCGCTTGCCAATGGCTGATTCTGCTCCCGGATTCTGCCGGTAGGGAGGCATTGCGCCACCTGCGCGTCTGGTTGCGATGGCGCCCGCATTGACCGGGTGCGGGAATTTGACTGAACTATTTTCCGATGTACTGGTCTTTAGGCTTGAGCATTCCCAGTCGGGACGCGGCTATATACTGGCTGGCGCCATGTATTTCGTGGTGACCAGACAATAAAAATGCCAGGGACGGGGGATGAGTGACCGGGAAATTGACCGGCAGCTTGTTGAGCGCGCACAACGCGGCGACAAGCATGCTTTTGAACTGCTGGTGTCAAAATACCAGCGCAAGTTGCTGCGCCTTTTGTCGCGCTTCATCCGGGATGCCGGAGAAGTCGAGGATGTGGCGCAGGAAGCTTTTATAAAAGCGTACAGGGCACTGCCCACGTTTCGTGGAGAAAGCGCGTTTTATACATGGCTGTACCGCATTGGAATCAATACTGCCAAGAATCATCTGGTGGCTGCCGGCCGCCGGGCGCCAACCACGACGGAATACGATGCAGAGGAGGCGGAGGGGTTCGACAATGCGGAGCAACTCAGGGACATCAATACCCCGGAAAGCCTGCTGATTTCGAAACAGACCGCGGAGACCGTCAATACCGCGATGGATCGTTTGCCGGAAGAACTGCGTACGGCCATCATGCTGCGTGAAATAGAAGGTTTGAGTTATGAGGAAATTTCTTCGATTATGAATTGTCCAATAGGTACGGTGAGGTCGCGGATTTTTCGCGCGCGGGATTTCATAGCGAAAAAACTGCAGCCTACTCTCGATAATCGGAAAGACCGAAGGTGGTAAACAGATGAATGAAGAGATATCTTCCCTGGTGGATGGCGAGCTGCAAGGCCCGCTCCTGGACAGGCAGTTTGCGAGGCTCAAAAACGAACCAGAGGTACGCGCGGCTTGGGATACCTATGTCCTGATTGGGGACGCCATGCGAGGGCATATTGCCCCGGATATCTGCGCGCGACTGGTATCGAAACTGGCGGAAGAACCCACGGTTTTGGCGCCCAGAGCCAGATTTCCAGAGCGGAAAACCATCGCAACCTGGGGTATGTCGCTGGCTGCCGGCGCGGCGGCAGCGGCACTGGTGATTTGGACTGTGCTGCCTGTAACCCAGGAGGAAATTCAGTTTGCACAGAAAGCGGCAGGGGCGCAGATGCCGATGC
>JBCKLP010000094.1:0-9178 GCA_038903735.1 Burkholderiales bacterium
TTCAGATGAGGAAATATACAGTGATCAGCGCAAGCAAGAGCATCACCATTCTCGATTCCTCCAACTATCCTTCCGTCGGCCATTTCCTCGCGGCTGGCTGGAACCTGCTGGGCAACAGCATTGCCGCACCCTTGAATGTTGCCGCGACATTCGGCGACCAGGCGCGCCCAGTTGCGAATGTATCCAGTTCCATCGTTTCCGTGTGGAAATGGGATGCGGTCAACCGCAAGTGGGCGTTTTTCTCGCCGACCATGACACCCACCCAGATGGCCGCTTTTGCGGCCTCCAAAACCCCAAGTTACGGGGTGCTTCAGGTGGTGCATCCCGGTGAGGGATTCTGGGTTAACGCCCTGCAGCCGCTGGCACTGCCGCCGCGGGTCGCCGCGCCAACCTCGATATCTTCCAGCAGCGTGATAAACGGCTGGAACCTGATTTCTACCGGACAGGCAATGACGCCCAGTCAGTTCAATTCGCTGATGGCCGAGGTCCCTCCTTCCGCCGGCGCCATGGCGCAGAGTTTTCAGAGCCTGTGGAGCTGGGACGCGGGAAGCGGTAAATGGCTGTTTTATGCGCCGAATCTCGAAGCCAGCGGCGGCCTGCCCGCGGTCAAGAACTACGCTGATAACAATGGATACCTGGATTTTCCGACGGCGGGCAGGCAACTGGGTCACGGCGTCGGCTTCTGGATCAACAGCCCGACAACGAATTCCAACCCGAACCTTGCGCCGATAGGTCAGGCAAAAGCCATGTTCAGCGAATTACGCACCACGGTGCGCGCCTACAGCAATAATCTCAAGGACGGTTTTCTCGATGCGCAGCAGACGCGCATGCACAACGACATGCAGAACAAGGTGGCCCCCGGTCTCACGCGACTGCAGCAGGCGATCGGGGGGCGCGTGCGGGCAATGGGCCTGTTTCAGGACATCTGGAGAGGCAATGCCACGACCTATAGCGTCGGGGCCGGGACCCAGTCAGGTTATGTCAGGGCCACACGCACGGCTATGGACGGAACCGACCAGACTTTCTGCTTTTCCAATGACATGCTCGGTACGCTCGTCAGCACAAGCCTGCTCACCGACGTTTCCTGCCGGCGACTCAATACGAGTTTTTCGGCCTACTCCTATAATAATCCGCCCCCCGCGACCCGCACCCAGGTTGTTCCATTCGTGAAGATTTCGCCTGATACCGGGCAGGCTGCACCTTCGTCGCTGATCACGCCACCGGACAGCTACACCTATAAGTGGGAGACCTGGAAGGCCACCCGGACCGAGACCAGTACGAGTGGATTTTTTAATACATTTACGGCCACCACCTCCGATCCGATCACGCCGGTTTTCCTCGGCTCATTTAGCCGCACCTACCTGCCCGGCACCACCCATATCTCGGCTTTTTCGCTCAATGGGGACATCAACGCCTCCGACGGCAGCTTTCATCGCAGCACGCTGACCCTGAATGGGACCCGGGTGCTGCAGAACGCGGGCAACAGCGTTTATCGCAACAGCATCTCCGGTTCGGTGGTCAGCAAGGATTCTTCGGGAACCTCGATGGTCACCCTATCTGTCGCACCAGGAAGTTATTACGACACCAAAGAAGACGCCGACGGCAATCCCCTGGCGAATTCGCTGCAGGCACTGCGTTTTGTCGGCAAGGCGGAAACCGCCGCATCTCGCTTTACCGGCACTGTGAATCTGAACGCCTTCTCTGCCGACGCGGACAATGTCGACTGGAGCCCGACCAGCATCGTATTCAACGGGACCATGGAGGACCTCTCCTCCGGAGGGGCCGGCGCCTATCTGAGCGGAACGCTCACGCTGACCGCGAATAACCTGGCTACATTCCGTTCGCTGCAGCCAAGCTCCGCATCCAATTTCCTGCGTTTTGACGCCGCCTTTATCGGCAGCATCCAGGGGCCGAATCGCCCCGAACTGCGCCTGAGCTTCGGGCTGTCGAGAAACGGCCTGGACACTTTCGCTGTCACCACCGCCTACACCTATGGCACGGTTGCGGTCACCGGAACCGGCACCGTGGACAGGGCAAACGAGGCTAACAACATCCTGACGCTGACCAACCAGGATGGCGTGGTCCTTACCTTCCATCCTGCCGCAGATGCAGTGGTCAGCAAGGGCGGAAATACCCTGGGCACCATTCCGCTGGGCAGCAGCATTGTGTATTTCACGGACGGCTATTTCGAGTCGCTGTAGCGTCTGCCTGCCCCAAATTGCGCTTTGGCGGGTGTGTGGGACAAAGTGCTTGCCGCTCCCCAAAACTGGGGATTGTTAGCGAATATGAATTTGTGCTAAAAATATGAACGGCAATGAAGGGGCGGAATTCCGTGTGAAAAGTCCTTGGTTTTCCCGGGTCCCTGGCGCAACATCCACTGGCTGGCGCGGTTTAAAATTTAGCATTAAAAAAACAATGATATTTTGTGTTGCCGAAAATAAAGGGATGGTTATTTTGGTTCACCTAGCGAATGAATATGCGCGTTTGCGGCCGGGTTTCATAGCGGCTACATGTGATGGCCCGTCCGCCCCCTTTGCCGCTTCGGGTTTCAACCCGCACGCTTCTCCAAAATTACCCACCCTTTCCCGCCGGCACGAATGGCTAGCGTTGTGCGCGAAGGCGTGGAACGTTTGTCGACCAATAACTAAAAACAGACACATGGAGTTGTCATCATGTTGAGCAAATTTGCACGAATCGGGTCCGCGGCCTGCGCTGGAATTTTGCTGCTGGCGGGGAGCTTGTATCCGGCTGCACAGGCGGCGGAAAGCTGGGTCTCCTCGGGACAGCCGGGTCAGGGCGGGCTAATCCGGAACCTTGTCACCTTCAATTCACCGGTCATGCTATATGCCTCCAGCGCCGGCAGCGGGGTCTACAAAAGCGCCGATGACGGGGCCACCTGGGGTGCGGTCAACAGCGGGCTTCCCATTACCCGCATCAATACGCTTCGATCGGTAAGCCCGACCGACACGCACGTTGACGCAACGCTATACGCCATGACCGACGGCGCCGGCATCTATCGCACCAGCACCACGAGCATCAACTGGACCGCGTTCAACAACGGGCTCAATTGCAATTACGTGCGAACTATGACTGTTGCCGACGCCACTGCCGGACTCCTGTTCGCAGGCACCGCTTGCGGTGTCAGTAGCGGTGTTTACAAGAGCACGAGCGGGGGAGCCTGGACCCAACTGAACACGGGCGGCAATGGAATGCCCAATAACCTAACCGTCTACAGCATAACGTCCGACAGCAACGGCACCAATTTGCGCGTCGCTACAGAGGGGCAGGGTGTGTATTTCAGTAACAACAGCGGCAGCACCTGGGTGCAGATAAATGGCACCGGCAGCAACGTGTTGTCGGGGCCGAACGGTCTGAACGTATTCGATATCCGGGTTTCCGGCAGCTCCCTCGCCGCCCTGGTCGAGGGAGGTGGCGTTTTCCGCAGTGCCGACAATGGCACCAACTGGACTTCGTCCTCCACCGGTCTGCCCAATCTGGTCACCATGGGCGGGATCTCCAACCTGTCGGGCCAGTACCACGTATCGGTGCAGGGACAGGGCATCTATAAAGCCAGCGGCGCGGTCGCTCCCTGGACGGCGGTGAGCGGGGCAACTCACCTGGCCCTGCCCTTCGCGCGCGGCATTTTCCAGGCGTCCACCAATGGGCCCCTTTATGCGAGCACGCTTGCAGGGGTGTACAAAGGATCGTCAGACGGTTCAGGATGGACGGCCATCAACAGCGGGCTGCCACCGGGCTTTGTGTCAAACAGCACGACGAATCCCTCGATCCCGACAACCATCTACGCCACGGCGGGTACCGTCTACAAGTCGACCGACAGCGGCGCAACCTGGGCGCGCTCGGACAATGGCATTACCGGCGGTTCGCCAAACACGGTATTCCTCGACTTTACCAACCCCAACCTGCTGTATGCGAGCACCGACGACCGCGGGGTTTTCCGTTCCACCGATGCGGGCGCCACCTGGGTGCAGTCCAATACGGGACTGCCCAATGTTGTCGGACAGAACATGCGCCTGTTCATCGACAGGATTACGCCGTCCACGCTATACGTGTCCATGGAAGGCAACGGCTTCTACCGGAGCACGAATTCCGGCGCCAACTGGACCAGCATCAATGCAAATCTGACCGGCAAGGCGCTGGATGGTCGGCGCATCCGCCCAGATCCTTCCAATTCCAATATCCTGTATGCCGCCACTGGCGAAGGGCTTTACAAATCGACCAACGGTGGTTCCAACTGGTCGCTGGTGTTCCCGCAGACCAGCCCTGCTTCGATCACGCAGTCGGTCAGCATGATCGGCTTCGATCATAGCAATACCAATACCCTATTCATCGGCACACACAACGGCGACGCACTGGGGATGCCGTTCTCGTTCAGCGGGGTCTGGAAGAGCACCAATGGCGGCGCCAACTGGACACAGGTGCTGAGCGGCCATTTGGTCTCGACCATCAGCGTGGTGGGCGGAGGCTCGCGGCCCCTGGTGGTCTATGCCGCCAGCCGCAACGTCACCGGCGGCGGCGTGCTGCGCTCGACCGACGGCGGCACCACCTGGAATCCGCTGAACACCGGCCTGGGCAATTTCAATGTGAATTCCTTCGAACCTGACAACCTTTTCACCAAGGTGCTGCGCGTCTCTACGCAGGGCGGGCTGTATACCCTTAACGACGGCGTGGATTCAGCCGCCAGCGGAGTCCTGGCTGCCATGAACAGTTTCGCCGACATCGTTAATACGCGGGGGGCGAATCTCGATTTCACCCATCTGACGCCTTTCTACGATGGCGGATTCCTGGCCAACGGTTACAACGCAACCGATTCGGCGAAGCAATTTGCGGCCGATATTCGCGGCCAGACGCCCAGCAATTTGACCATAACGAAGGTCGACAGCTACGATGACGTGAACGGCATCATAAGCGTCTCGGGAACGGTAAATATGCCTGGCAAAGTCGAGAATTTCAGTGGTGGACAGGATGATGGCCAGTTCATATTCAAGCGCCAGGGCGATGGCAGCTACAAGTTCTACGGCAATCAGCGTTTCGCGCGCGTCAGCATCCAGGTTGAAATGCGCACCGACTACGGCCCCGGCTTCAGTGCGGGGCCGCGCCAGCGTGTCAATTTCGACATCCAGGCCCCTGTGGGGACACTGAGCACGACGACAAGTGCTCATTCGGTGACGGCCTTGCCCAATTCCTGGACGGGCCTGCTTCCGCAGACGCTCACCAGCAGTACCAACCGGATCGAGTCGGTGCAGGGATCTCCCCCCGCCCTGGCAGCAGCCGAGACGTTCACGAGCAACGCGTTCTTCGGCGGCTTTGATCCGGGCGCAACACCGGTCACCAATAGCACCCTATTCCAGGCCACCCTCACCAAGGCGGACAACATCTCGACCGTTACCTACAATGTACCCGTTGTAGGCACGCCGCTCACCGATACGGTGACCGGCGCCATTACCAACGTCACGGCAAATGGCGGCACGGCAACCTCCTTCCTGCTCTCGACCTTGTCCTCGCCCATCACCCTCGCCTGGACCCGGCCCACCGGCTACACGGTGCTTAGTCAAAGACTTTACGGCTATGTGCAAAACAGCGGCAACGAGCAATGCTCTGTCGATGTGGACGTGGCGGCCAATGCGACCTCCGGTTCGATAACGCTCCCCACTTGCGGCGCCTCGGCCATCGTCCGCGGCGGGTTCAATGTCAACGCCGAGGGCGCCGAGGGCAGCGGCCAGCGCTCACAATTCATCTATAACTTCAATATCGCGACCTCGGGGGCAGTACCCAGCATACCGACGGGTGTGAATGCCACCATGAACGGCAACACCATGACCATGACCTGGAATGCCGTTGCAGGGGCGACGAGCTACAACGTCTATCAGGCCAACCAGTCGGGTGTGACCAAGGCCTATTACCTGACATTGATTGGCGGCCACTTGCATGGCAGCAATATGAGCAATTCACTGACTCACACGAATGTCGGCGCCGGCACGTGGTATTTGGTGGTAACCGCGCTCAATGCCGCAGGCGAGAGTCTGGAGTCCGCACCGGTGAGTGTCACCGTACCGGTTGTTGCGACGTTTAGCACCTTCACTGTCAACTTTGGTTCCCAGACAGTTAGTGTGGCCAGTCCCAATCAGTCCGTCACTATTACCAACAGCAGTGCGTCGTCTCTCAATATCTCTTCGATAACGGCTTCGCCGAGCAATGAGTTTGTACCCGTGTCGAACACCTGCCCCGCGATCCTCGCGCCCGGCAATAATTGCTTGGTCACCCTGAGCTTTGTACCGCAATCGCTGGGGGCGCGGAGTGGCAATTTGTCGATCCAAAGCAATATTGCCGGTGCTCCTTACGGATACGGAATTGCGCTAAGTGGTACCGGCGTTTCATCGGGCAGCAGCACTGCGCAACTGTTCCTTCGCCCTGCGGCAGGCCTGTCGGTGCGCGTAGGTGAAACACGCAATTTCTTCGCCGCCCTGACCAAGGCCGACGGCAGCATCATCGTTCCGGTCACGGGCGCGACGTTTAGCGTCACCGGCCCGGCAACGGTCGATTCATCGGGCAATGTGACCGGCACGGCGACCGCCAGCAATGCAATCGCGGTGCTCACCGTTTCCTATAACAACGCCACACACACGGGGGGCGTCACGCTCACCGGCGGCCTGAGCGTCACCATACAGCCCAGCCAAGACGTATGGACAGGTGGCGGACCGGCACAGGGCGGAGACGTGTTCGGTATCACCAACACCGGCATCGGCGCGGTGCTCGCCGCTGTCTATGGCGGCGGCATCTACCGAACCACCACTGGCGCGACGGGCTGGGAACCGAGCTACTACGGCCTACCCTTCAGCGGCAGCGCGCGGGTGCGCGCAATACGCGGCGCACTGGCGGACGGATCCATCGTCGCTGCGGTCGAGGGCAGCGGCATCTACCGCAGCGTCAACGGCGGTGCCAGTTGGACCTCCAGCAACACCGGCATGGGCTGCAATTATCTGCACGGATTCGGCTACCGCTCGTCGAACCAGTCCCTGTACGTCGCCACCACCTGCGGTGTCTACAAGTCGAGCAGCAATGGGCAAACCTGGTTCGCTGCAAGCAACGGCCTGCCGTCAGGCGCCGTAGTTAAAAGGGTCTTGGCATTCAGCGGCAGCGAGACCGTGTGGGCAGTGGTACAGGGGTCCGGGGTTTACCGCAGCACAGACGGTGCGTCCAGCTGGACGGCGAGAAACAATGGGCTGCCTGTGGGACCCAACGGCCTTCAGGTTTACAACTTTACAGCCCCGCTATCGACGACCATGGCGCTTACCATGGTCGAAGGCGCCGGGATCTACCGCTCGGATGACAGCGGGGCCAACTGGGCAGCGCAAAACAGCGGCTTGCCCACGGCCTACGGCTATCAGGGCGGCATCGCTGCACTACCCGAAGGTCCGGCCGGATATCTATACGTAGCAGTGGACGGCCAGGGCATTTACCGCGGCACTACGGGATCTAACCTCTCCAATCCGATTACCTGGGCAGCCTGGGGCAGCACTTCCACGCAACTGCCCAAGGTCAGGGTGCGTCCGCCGACCCTCGTAAACGGCGTCTATTACGTAGGTACCGGTCAAGGGGTGTATGTCAGTTCGGACAACGGCGCCAACTGGTCGGCGTTCAAGACCGGGCTGCCCGGCGGCTACATCATCAACACGGTCGTTGATCCGGCCAACACCAACATCGTCTACGCCGCCGCAGACACGGTCTACAAGAGCACCGACGGCGGCAATACCTGGGCAGCCGCGGGCACCGGCATTCCTAGCGCAGTAAGCGGCGGCCTGCGCAGCAACGGCGGCAATATCACCCGCAGCGCCGACGGCACCTTGTTTGTCAGCACCGTCTACGCCGGCATATTCAAGAGCGTGAACAACGCGGCGACCTGGACGGCCGTGAACTCCGGCCTGCCGCCGGTAATCGGCCAGGGAATGGGCATACGCTCGGACCCGGTGGATGGGCAGACGATCTACGCCCTTTTCAGCACTGATGCGCTGGGCGTCTGGAAGACTGTCAATGGCGGCGCCAGTTGGACCTCGATTACCGGAGACCTGCCATCCGGCAATGCACAGCGAACCCTGGAAATCACCCGCGACACGGCCACGGGCACGCTGTACCTCGCCACCCATGCGGGCCTCTACAAGAGCGTGAACGGCGGCACCAACTGGACGGCGATCTACACCGCTACAGGGGTGAACCACGTGCGGCTTGATGCCGGGACTACGCCTGCAACCGTGTACTGGTCGACTTACGTGTTCGGCAGTTTCAACACCGCCCAGACCAGCAGCGGCGTGTACAAGAGCACCGACCAGGGCGGCACCTTCAGCCAGATACTGAGCAGCCGCCTCGTCAAAAACTTCCATGTGGTGCGCAATGGCGCCTCGGTGCGGCTGTATGCCCTGAGCTGGAATATAACCACCAACGTCAATGAAGGTGGCGTCCTGAAAAGCCTGGACGGCGGAGCGAGCTGGCAATCGGTGAATACCGGACTCCGCCACGGTTTTGTCGGCAGCTTGTCTGTGGCCAATGGACAGGTGGTGTATGCCGCCACCCGGGGCGGTGGCGTGCGCTACTTCACTTCGAGCGATGTCCTGCCGACGGGAGCACCCACCGGGGTCAGCGCGAGCGTGGTCAGCAGCAACAACATCCAGATCAGCTGGAACCCGGTCTCGGGCGCGACCGGCTACAACATCTACATGGCCAACGCTACCCCGGTGACGAAGGCCAACTACGCCTCGTTGGCTAGCGGACATGTGCATACCAATGTCACCAGTCCCTTCACCCATGGCGGCGCCGCGGCGGGCACCTACTACATCGTGGTCACCGCCCTGAGCGCGGTCGGCGAGAGCTTGGAATCGACGCAGGTTTCGGCAACGGTCGGTTCCGCAGTGACTGCACCGGGTGCACCGGCCGGTGCCAGCGCCAGCGCTGGCAACACCACCGCCTCGGTGAGCTTCTCCGCGCCGGCGAGCAACGGCGGCGCAGCCATCACCGGATACACGGTGACCTCCAGCCCCGGCGGAATCACGGCCACCGGCACGAGCTCGCCCATCGCGGTGAGCGGCCTCACCAATGGCACGGTCTACACCTTCACGGTGACCGCGACCAACAGCGCGGGTACCAGCGTCGCCTCGTCGGCCTCCAA
>JBCKLP010000095.1:0-9130 GCA_038903735.1 Burkholderiales bacterium
GTTTGCAGCTGCTCCTTTGGGATCAGACCTACTTCGGCAAGTGTTGAATAAACAGCCACGCAGGCATGCCCTTTGCTTAAAATGAATCGATCACGGGTTTCACAGCCTGGATTAGCTGGATCGAAATGCATGACTTGTCCATACAGCACAGCAAGTACATCTGCAATTGAAAGTGCGCTACCGATGTGTGACGCTTTCGCCTTGTGAACCATTTCCAGGGCGTTTTTCCGAATTCTCTGGGCGAGTAATTGAGTTGGCAACATCAGAAGTTCACACCCAGATAAGTCTCGATCTTGCGCGCCGCAAATTCCAGCATCTCGGGTGTCAGCGAAGGTTGAACGCCGATCCAGAAGGTGTTATTCATCACATTGTCGGTATTGGTCAGCTCGCCGCTGATGCGGTAGTTGGCGCCGATCATGTAGGGCTGGCGCGTCAGGTTGCCGCCAAACAGCAGGCGGGTGCCGACTTTGTTTTGGTCCAGGTAGGTGAGCAAGTCGAGTCGGGTAACAGGGCAGTTTTCTTTCAGCGTGATCGGAAAGCCGAACCATGAGGGGTCGGAGTGCTCGGTGGCTTGGGGCAGGCTCACAAATTCTTCGCAATCCTTCAGGCGTTCCTTCAGGAAGGCAAAGTTGTTTTTGCGGGCCTGGATGAACTGTGCAGCCTTGTCCAGTTGGGCCAAGCCGCAGGCGGCTTGCATATCGGTGATTTTGAAGTTGTATCCGAGGTGGCTGTAGGTGTATTTGTGGTCGTAACCCTCGGGCAGATCGCCCAGCTTCCAACAAAAGCGTTTGCCGCAGGTGTTGTCTTTGCCGGGCGCGCAGTAGCAATCCCGCCCCCAGTCGCGGAAGCTCTCGGCAATAACTTTGAGTTCGTCGTGATTGGTAAATACCGCGCCGCCTTCACCCATGGTGATGTGGTGCGCCGGGTAAAAGCTCAGGGTGGCAATGTCGCCAAAGGTGCCGACCATCTGGCCGCGGTAAGTGGTGCCCAGCGCATCGCAGCAGTCTTCGACCAGCCACAAGTTGTATTTTTTGCACAGGGCCGTGACGACATCCAGGTTGAAGGGGTTGCCCAGCGAGTGCGCCAGCATGATGGCCTTGGTCTTGGGGCTAATGGCCGCTTCGATCTTGCTGGCGTCAATGTTGTGGGTGAGGCGGTCCACATCGACAAACACCGGCACGGCACCAAACTGCAGGATGGGGTTGACGGTGGTGGGGAAACCTGCCGCCACACCGATGACTTCATCCCCCGGCTTGATGGCCCTGTCCCCCAGTTTTGGCGAGGTGAGTGTGCTGAACGCGACCAGGTTGGCCGACGAGCCGGAATTGACGGTGATCAGGTGCTTGATGCCGATAAAGGCCGCGAGCTTCTTCTCGAATTCGGCATTGAAGCGACCGGTGGTGAGCCAGCCATCGAGCGAAGCTTCGACCATGTTTTTGAGTTCAGAGGCGTCGAGCAGCTTGCCTGAGGGGGGAACCATGGTGGCACCGGGCAGGAATGGATCTGGGGCCAGCGCAATGGTGGCGTACTCTTCGACCAGTTTGGAAATTTGGTCGCGGATGGCTTGGGTTTTTGCGTTTTGCATGGGTTGGAAATTTGCGGGATTTATATGGTGATCGAGTAGTCGTTGATCTGCTGCAAGCACAAGGCCCGCATGTCTTGGCTGCTGTGATGCGCGCTGTGCGCTTTGTGCCAGGTGATGATTGCCTGAAGGGCTTGGCCAAAATGCCAACGGGGGCTCCAGCCCAGCAAGGCGCGTGCCTTCGAGCAGTCTAGCTTGAGGCAATGGGCTTCGTGGGGGTGCGTGCCGCCGTCAAGGTGCCAGGCTGCACCACCGCCCCATTGCTGCGTGAGCTGCTTGACGATCCATTGCACTGGCCGTGCGTCTTCATCGCGAGGCCCAAAATTCCAGCCTTCGGCGTAATGTTGCCCTGCTTCGCTACTCAGTTTTTCGGCGAGTGCGAGGTAGCCGCTCAAGGGTTCTAGCACATGCTGCCAGGGGCGTGTGGCGTGGGGGTTGCGGATGTTGACGCTCTGGCCGGCTTCGATGGCGCGCAGGATGTCTGGTATGAGCCGGTCCTCGGCCCAGTCGCCACCACCGATGACGTTGCCGGCTCTAGCTGTAGCCAAGGCGACTTGGTGCTCGCTGTGTTTTGATGAATTGAAGAACGAATTGCGATAGGCTGCTGTGACCAATTCAGCGCAGCCCTTGCTGCTGCTATAAGGATCAAAGCCACCCATGGGTTCGTTCTCACGGTAGCCCCACACCCATTCCTTGTTCTCGTAGCACTTGTCGGTGGTCACATTAACCACGGCACGCACGGAGGGGGTTTGGCGGACCGCTTCCAGCATGTGCACGGTGCCCATGACGTTGGTGGAATAGGTCTCGACCGGGTCAACATACGAGCGGCGCACGAGCGGCTGGGCTGCCATGTGGATGACGATGTCGGGCGCGGCCTGTCGCATGGCATTGGTCAACAGGGTGCCATCACGGATGTCGCCGATGATGGATGTCATGCCCTGCGCCACCTGCGCTACTTCAAACAGGCTGGGGTTGGTGGGTGGCGGCAGTGCATAGCCGGTGACCTCAGCGCCGAGCTGCTGCAACCACAAGCTCAACCAGCTTCCTTTGAAGCCGGTGTGGCCGGTGACAAATACCTTTTTGCCACTCCAGAATGACGAGTTCATGCCCACACCTTCCACGGTGCTTTTCCGGATTGCCACAGCTCTTCCAGGTGGTTCTTGTCGCGCAGGGTGTCCATCGGCTGCCAGAAGCCGCTGTGCTGAAAGGCTTTGAGCTGGTTGGATTCGGCTAGCGTTTGGAGGGGCTCCCGCTCCCAGAGAGTTTGGTCGTTGACAATCAGGTCGATCACCTTGGGCGAGAGCACGAAGAAGCCGCCGTTAATCTTGCCGCCGTCGCCCTTGGGCTTTTCCATGAAGGAGGTAACACGCTGGTCGGTGTGAATGTCTAGCGCGCCAAAGCGGGCGGGCGGGTAGATGGCGGTGAGCGTGGCTTGCAGGCCGTGGGCGCGGTGAAACGCGATGAGCTGGGTGATGTTGACATCGCTCACGCCATCGCCGTAGGTAAGGCAAAAAGCCTGTTCGCCTTGCAGGTAAGGGGCGACGCGCTTGAGGCGGCCACCGGTCATGGTGTCGTCGCCCGTATCCACCAGGGTCACGCGCCAAGGCTCGGCGCTTTGCTGATGCACTTCCATTCTGTTCTTGCTCATGTCGAAGGTGACATCTGACATGTGCAGAAAATAGTTGGCAAAGTACTCCTTGATGACGTAGCCCTTGTAGCCACAGCAAATGATGAAGTCATTGATGCCGTGGTGAGAGTAGGTCTTCAAGATGTGCCACAAGATGGGCTTGCCGCCGATTTCGATCATGGGCTTGGGCTTCAGGTTGGTTTCCTCGGAGATGCGGGTTCCGAGGCCACCGGCAAGGATAACGGCTTTCATCGTTTTGTTCACTACTGTCCGGTTAAAACGCGAATAGATTCAATTGGTTACTAAGGGTGCCACTGTCCGAAATGTAGTCCTTGCCCGCAAACGCTTGCTGGATGGGCATCTTCTCGAACAAGGTGAGCGCAAATATCTGTAGCAAAGTGTAAAGCGAAGCCTCCAGCTTGAGGCGTTTTTTGACGATGGCAACGAGGACATAAACCGACACGGCGATCCAGATTTGCGACTTCACCGCATTCTCTGGCCAGATCAGCAGCTGGCCGTTCAAGTCGGGAACACACTTTATCGCTCTGTAAGACCCGTCAGTCATGGCTTTCAGCGATTTGATCATCCATTTAACCGGACAGCAGTGTGTTTTGTTACCTTTATCAAAAGTTGGCGCTGGCGGAACGGCGATCATTCGTGATAATCCATGGCCTTGTAGCCGTGGTGCTTGATAAGTTCGTCCCGTTCCGCTGACTTGAGGTCTTCGCGAACCATTTCGACGACGAGTTCGTCGAAGGTGGTTCTAGACGTCCAGCCGAGTTTCTCTCTGGCCTTGGTCGCATCGCCGAGCAGTGTTTCGACTTCGGTGGGACGGAAGTAGCGCGGATCGACGGCTACGACACATTTGCCTTGGGCGTCGGTGCCATTTTCATTCACTCCGTCGCCTTGCCAGCGAATTGCCATGCCCAGTTCTTTTGCAGCCGCATTGACGAAGTCACGCACGCTGTGTTGCACGCCGGTGGCAATGACAAAGTCTTCAGGCTTGCCCTGCTGCAGCATGAGCCACTGCATTTCCACATAGTCTCGGGCGTGCCCCCAGTCGCGCAGCGAGTTCAGGTTGCCCAGATACAGGCAATCCTGTAGGCCGAGTTTTATTCTTGCCAGAGCCCGGGTGATCTTGCGGGTGACGAAAGTTTCGCCGCGGATCGGGCTTTCGTGGTTGAAGAGAATGCCGTTGCAGGCGTAGATGCCGTAGGCCTCGCGGTAGTTGACGGTGATCCAGTAGGCATAGAGCTTGGCGACTGCATAGGGGCTGCGGGGGTAGAAGGGGGTGGTCTCCTTCTGTGGGGTCTCCTGCACCAAACCGTAAAGTTCGCTCGTCGAGGCTTGATAGAAACGGGTTTTCTTTTCAAGGCCGAGGATGCGGATGGCCTCAAGGATACGCAGGGCACCGAGGGCGTCGGAATTGGCGGTGTATTCGGGCTCTTCGAAGCTCACGGCCACATGGGACTGGGCGGCGAGGTTGTATATCTCGTCAGGCTGAGTCTGCTGGATGATACGGATGAGACTGGAACTATCCGTCAGATCGCCATGGTGGAGGAACAAACGGACATCCTTCTCGTGACGATCCTTATAGAGGTGGTCGATGCGGTCGGTGTTAAAGAGGCTGGTACGGCGCTTGATGCCGTGGACGACGTAGCCTTTGCCCAGCAGCAGCTCGGCGAGGTAGGCACCATCCTGGCCGGTGATGCCGGTGATGAGGGCAGCTTTTCTGGATTGGGTCATCGCAGTCGGGTATCCAACGATTGGAGGTAAAGGGCGTAGGTCTTGGCGATACCATCGCGCATTGGTGTCTTTGCTTTCCAGCCGAGACTTGCCATGCGCGAGACGTCGAGAAGTTTTCTGGGCGTGCCGTCGGGTTTGCTGGTGTCGAAGATGATGTTACCTTTAAAACCAACGACGTCCATCACGGTTTCGGCCAGTTCGCGGATGGTGACATCCGTGCCAGTACCGACGTTGTAGAGGCCATCTCCGATGCCGTGTTCCATCAGGAAGACGCAGGCGTCGGCCGCGTCGTCGATGTAGAGGAATTCGCGCATCGGCTTGCCGGTGCCCCAGACGGCCAGTTCGGTGTCGCCGCGCTGTTTGGCCTCATGCGCCTTGCGGATCAGCGCCGGCAGAACGTGGCTGTTGGCGAGATCGTAGTTGTCGTTGGGGCCGTAGAGGTTGGTGGGCATGACGCTGACATACCTTGTTCCGTACTGCCGGTTGCAACTTTCGCAGAGCTTTATGCCGGCGATCTTGGCGATGGCGTAGGGTTCGTTGGTCTGCTCCAGCGGGCCGGTGAGTAGATATTCTTCTTTGATCGGCTGCGGGCAATCGCGCGGGTAAATGCAACTGGAGCCCAGAAAGCAAAGCCATGTCACGCCGGACTGATGCGCGGCGTGGATAACGTTATTCTGAACCTGAAGGTTTTCGTAGATGAAGTCTGCGCGGTAGGTATTGTTAGCCTGGATGCCGCCGACCTTGGCGGCAGCGAGGAAAACGTAGTCGGGCTTTTCCTGGTTCAGGAATTCAGTTGTTGCACGCTGATCGAGAAGATCAAGCTCCTCATGAGTGCGGCCGACGATATTGGTGTAGCCGCCCTGCTGCAAACGACGCATGATGGCCGAACCAACCATGCCGCGATGGCCGGCGATGTATATTTTGGCATTCTTGTCGACGACCACGTTAGTTGCTCCGACCATAGCTGTCTTCGAACTGCACGATATCGTCCTCGCCCAGATAGCTTCCCGACCGCCCCCCGATGATTTCGGCGCTGCCCTTGACCACGATCCAGTGCTCGGCGTAGTGGTGGTGCTTCTGCAGGCTGAGGCTGGCCTTCGGATTCCTCGATGCGCTTGACCTTGAAGCGGAAGCCTTCGTCGATGCTGCAGTGTTGAACGGGGATCTGACTTGTCGAACTCACCGGATTCCCTCTTCTGACGCAGGCACTCGATCGGGTGGCAAATCGGATTCGGCTTTCCGCAGCGATTCGATTTCTGCCTTTAGTGCTTGGTACTCGACTTCCTTGCGGGCGAGGTAATCGCGCGTCAGCTCGACACGACTCTTGATCCCCTCGGGCGTCAGCAGGTAGGCGATTTTGTTCAGCTTGCCATCACGCCGCTGAAAATTGTCCATCTTGATCAAGCCCTTTTCGATCAGGGCGGCTATTAGATAGTGTGACTTGCCTTTGCTCACCCCCAACTGCTTGGCCAGCTCGCGCTGGGTGAGGTCCGGATTGAGTTCAATGGCGCGGAGGATGCGAAAGGTGGCTTGTTCGCTGGGTGTCATCTGGAAATGAAGGCGACGGGCATGGCTCTTGCCCAATAATGGGCAAACTATAACCAGGTTCCTTGAAGAGGGCAATAAAAAATGAGGGTCTTCACGGAATCGAGTGGGTGAATTTCAGCCTCAAATGGCCGGAAAGCCGCGCCAATGCTTGATTTGCAGCATTTCAAAGACCACCTGCTGCATTGGTCTTTTCTCAATGTTCAGTTGGTTCGTCCGTAGTTGTCTTCAAACCGTACGATGTCATCCTCGCCCAGATAGCTGCCGGACTGCACTTCGATGATCTCGAGGGGAATGGTGCCGGGATTCGCGAGACGGTGGGTTTCGCCAAGGGGAATATAGGTAGATTGATTCAGGACTGAGGACTCGGAGATTGCTTGACTCATCGTTTCCTGGCTGAGGTATTATTTGAGCGCGTACGAATTATAATAATAATATGTGGCACGATTAAAATCCCAAAGGGGTATTTAAATGGTCAGTCGCTCGTATCAAACACTGCAGAACCAGATTTCTCAGCTTCAGAAGAAAGCTCAAAAGATACTAGCTGCGGATTCCAAAAATAAAAATAGCGCGATATCCCGCGTGTTAAAACTGATGAAGAAACTTGGCGTCAGCATTTCTGATTTGCAGGAGAAAAAAACGATAGCTCCTGCTACTGGAAAAACCAAGCGAACCCAGATTTCTGCGAAAGGATCACGAAAACCTGTGGCTCCCAAATATCATGACAGCGCGACAGGGGCGTCCTGGTCCGGACGAGGTAGGCTACCCCGATGGTTGGTTGCAAGAGAAGCCGAAGGTCGCAGCCGCGACGAATTCAAAATTCCTTTATCTTCTTAGAACTTGAACCCATATATTTCCGCAGCATCGCCAATCTTCCGGCTTGGGATTGATCGAGTTTTGCCTTCTGAATGGCTTCCAAAATAAAAATAATAATCAGAGACAGAAATATCGCGACAAGTACTGAAAGTGTGACAAGCAAAGTGCGTTTAGGACTAGAGCGCTTGTCAGGTTCAACTGCGGCATCCAGAATCTGAATCACCGACGTATCCTTGGCTTCATCGATTCTGGCGAGTTCAAGTTGCCTGATTAATAGCTCGTAAATGGTTTCGTGGTATTTGACTTCCCTTAGTCGCTGCAAATTCGCAAGTCCCTGTGAGTCGACTTTTCCCGATTGGGTAACTGAGGCGTCCGCTGGGGTTACCCCCTCAAGGTGGGAGAGCTCCCGCCTCAAGACTATTAGTTCCTGCTGCGCCTGCACCATCTGTGGATTCTCCGCGGCGGCAAAGGTGCGCATTGCGCCAATCTGGACTTCCTTGGCGGATATCTGGGCACGCAACCTGGCCGACATTTCTAGCATGGCCCGGCCCTGATCATCAACTTTTGCCAATCCTCCTCTTTCCATTCCCTGTTTGGCCGCTATTTCCGCTGCGGCGAGGTTATTGCGGACCAAAGCGACCTGCTTCTCGAAAAATAGACGTCGTTGAGAAGCTTCCGTTACCGCCAGGGTCTGCGTCAACTTTACGAGTTCTTCATAATAGGCATTGGCGATATCGGCAGAACGTTTAGCACTCTCGTCACTGACCTCTATTTTTATCAGGCCGTCCTTCCCTACGTTAAATTTTGAATTTCCCATAAGCGCGCCAAGGGTATCGCTCATGCGCTCTGTTTCGTACACCTCTTGCAGAGCGAAACGTGAAATCAAACGCTCGCCCACGGTGCGACTTTTTAATATCCCGACATAAAGGTCACTTGGGTTCCGCAATGCACCTGAAGCGCCCCCAAGAATACCCCCCAATTGGCCTAAAAGGGCCGAGGCCGCCGACGCACTTTGCTGCGGGGGCAGGATGGTCATTGAAGCGGTGAATATAATGGGGAGAACATAACTAATCGCACTAGCGAATATTCCAATGATGAATGGAAATTCGACCAGAAACAGCTTGTGCTTTGCCAAAACGATCAATAAATCCAGCAAACTTATTTCGTCGTCCGGCGCTACGCCCTGCTCCCCCATAGCGTCATTTTCAGATTGTTTTTGCTCGGACATTATTTATATTTAATTAACGCTTGACGCAGGCTTATTTAAGAACCTTGATCGCCGCCGCACCCAAGCCAAACTGATAAAAAATCTGGGTGAAATCCTTGAGCGTCCGTGTAAATGTTGTTTTGTCCAATTCCTCTGGAACGATAATGCTGTCGCCTGGGTTTACCACCGAGCCATCGAGCGAACCTCTGGTGAGGAACGTTCCAGTTTGACGCCTGCTAATCACTGATCCATCCGCCCGTAAAACGTAGATGCTTGATTGATCCGCATCCCTGGTCGGCCCGCCTGCCTGCGCCAGATAATCGGCTACGCGCTTCTCCGGCCGAAAGATATAAGAGTTTTCGTTAAAGACCGATCCAAACACACTTACCATCGAAGGCCGCGGCGGAACGTAAAGTCGATCACCATCTTCAAGCGCAATATCGGGTAGATCACTCACCCGCGCCACGCCTGAAAGTTCCAGGACGATCCTTCCCGAGGATTTGAGCTGGCGCAAGCGCGCGATGATCAGTTGCTGGCTTTCCGCCTGCTGCTTGGCGGCCGCGGCGTCTTCCACGTTCTGGGCGCGCGTCGCGGCAAACCGCTGCGC
>JBCKLP010000096.1:0-8934 GCA_038903735.1 Burkholderiales bacterium
CCTGAAAGCCAGTGGCAACTCGATTGGGAAACCTGCCGACTAGCGCCGAGGTTGTCTAAAAAACGCTGTGAAAACAAATAATTATAGGCATTGTACGGGTGCGTCGACGGCTGCATGTCACTGACACCGACGCTAGCGAGGTAGCTGGCATGCGAATTGCATTGGAGTGCATACGCCACTTAAAAAGCGCCAAAAAAATCATGGAAAAATCTCAAGCACTATTCCTGATCAAGCCGAACGAGCGTGTACAGTCCGAGCCCGCAAACGGGATACGCGTAATGCTCGTCGACGACCACCGCATCATGCTCTGGGCATTGGAGAGGCTGATCGAGAGCGAGAAACCCAGGATGGAGGTCGTGGGGAAAGCAACCGCCGTCGCCGAGGCCCTCGATCTCGCGGGAAAATCGCGCCCGGACGTGATCCTGCTGGGTCTGGATCTCAGCGCCGAGAACGGGGTGGAGGCGATACCGGAGCTGATCGCCAAGTCAAAAGCCAAGGTGTTGATGCTGACGGGCCTGCGCGATCCTTCCATCCAGGATGACGCCGTGCTGGCGGGGGCCCGGGGCGTGATCGGAAAGAAGGATGCCCCTGAGGACATCCTGAAGGCCATAGAAAAAGTCCATCAAGGCGAACTCTGGCTCGACCGCGCAGCGACCGGCAGGATTTTCGTCCAGCTCTCCCGCAAGGGCGGCTCCGAGGAAACGGACCCGGAGCGGCAAAAGATAGCCAGCCTCACGGCCCGGGAGCGTCAGATCGTCTCCACGATTGTGGGTGACCCGGGAGCAATCGCCAGCACCATCGCGAAAAAATTGCACATCAGCGAGCACACCCTGCGCAACCACCTCACCGCCGTCTACGAGAAACTGAGGGTGGTGAACCGGATCGAGCTGTACGTTTACGCCAACAAGCACGAGCTGCGCGGACGGCACGATGACCTCGGTCACGGTCACCATCACTGGCGCCAACGACGCGGCGGTGCTCTCGAGCGCCACGGTGGCGCTGGACGAAACCAACGACGCGCTGACGACCGGCGGCACGCTGACAATCAGTGACGTGGACAGCGCCGAGACCTTCGTGGCGCAGACCGGCACGCTGGGCACTAACGGCAGCTTCTCGATCGGCACCAATGGCGTCTGGACCTACACCGCCAACTCGGACTTCGACAGCCTGAACGTGGATGACAGCGTGAGCGACACCTTCGAGGTGGAGGCGGCAAGAACCCGCAGCAAAAGTTCCAACTAGAGACAGGCTCTCGAAGCGCACGCAATTGTCGTTGCCAACGGTACGCTCGAACTGCTCGCACAGGGTATCGGCGAGGTTGCCCCCGATCCAGAGCACGAAGGCCGAACCCTCCTCGCGCGCCGGGTGCATGAACTCGGCGTTGAACGCCGGCAGGTACACCTCTGCGAGGTAACGGTTGGCCGCCGCCATCGCCGTGATGCCGGCCAAGCTCAAGCTCCTGCGGCAAGCGCCCCTGGTGGGTGCCCGTGCCCGAGGCCCGTTCCGAACGACTGCGCACCTCGGGCGAATAGGCCGCGATCATCTCGATGCCCAGTTGCTTCATGGCGCGGCCAAACTGGGTCGGGTGTTCCTTGTCGATCTTGCCGCCAGCCTCCGGCGTCGTCTCGACCTTGGGCACCAGCTTGCCCTCTTGCAGGCGCCTCTTCACCCAGGTGTAGCTGCGCTCGCACATCCCCAGCAGCCGGGCCGCTTCGTCCTGCGTCAGCCGCTCTGCGTTCTACCCTGCATACGCTTCCTCGAATCTCATCTTCCGGATCTCCTGTAACAACTCCGTCCGTCTCATCGGCCACCCCCTTTGGGCAACTATGACAACCGGACAGATGTCGTGCTACAGAACCGGACAGATCACGAACTCGCAACAAATAGCCTCTTTGATACTTGCCTGAATTACCCTATTAGGGGATAATTTAGTCCATGAAAAAGCATACTCCCAACTACCCGTTGGCTGAGATTGTCGCGCAAATGGTTACGATTCCTGCCATGAACCTGACCCTCTCCGCTAAAACCGGCATTCGGGCGGTGGGCATGGCGCAGGCGGATGCCTTGGCCGTGGTGCAGGGGCTGACCCGCAAGGACTTTTACAAGAGCATGACCACCCATGCCGATCATCGCGTCTGGCAAGACGTGTATCAAGGGCAGTGGAACGGTAAGGCGCTTTACATCAAGTTCCAGCGGGCGGGTGATTACTTTGTGGTTTCGTTCAAGGAGTTGTGACATGGCAAGCAAATGGGACGGGCAGTCTTGCCCTCTGTGCGGTGCGGGCACGTTGCGTGATGGTGTCAAGGCCGTTGCGCAGGATTACAAGGGGCATACTTTCACCTCGGAAACCCGAGGGGCGTTTTGCAACCGGTGCGAGGAAGGCTTTGCCGAGTTTGACGTGGCGGAAGAGGCCGCGTGGCTGGCCTTCCGTGACCAGGTAGACGCCGAAGAGTCCGCGGAACTGGCGCGCATCCGCAAGAAGCTGAAACTCACCCAGGCAGAAGCCGCCCGATTGGCCGGGGGTGGCAAGAATGCTTTTTCCCGCTACGAGCGAGGGCAGGCTAAGCCAGTGGCTGCGGTGATTAATCTGTTCCGCTTGTTGGATCATCACCCGGAATTGCTTTCCGAGCTAAAAACCGGGCAAGGTGCAAGAAGGGGTCAGGTCTAGATATGTTCAGCCCGGCAATGCGGCCAACATGCCGCCGCAGAACCAGGCCCACCAGCGATTGAGCGCGTAAAAACCATGCCACTCCCTCTTCCGAACTGCGTGCCGAAATTTGGCTGTTGCGGCCCTTTTTCCTGCGCGCCATCGGTTTGAGCTTTATTGCGGGCGTGCTGGCCCTGTCGCCGGCACTCTACATGCTGGAGGTGTATGGACGGGTTGTGAATAGTCGCAGCCTGACCACTTTGTTGATGCTGACCCTGGCGGTGATCGGCGCCTATGTGGTGATGGAAGTGCTGGAGTGGGTGCGGGCGCAAATTGTGCTGCATGCCGGACAGCGGCTGGATTCCCGTCTTGGCGAAAGGATTTTCGGTGCTGTTTTTCTGCGCAGCCTGCAACGCGGGCCGGGCGCCGGCCAGCAGTTCAGTGCATTTAATGTATATACAAAAAACACTTGACACGGCTATTTTGTGTTTATACAATAAATCTAATGAACTACGAATTTGACCCAGCCAAAGACGAAAGCAACCTCGACAAGCATGGCGTGTCGTTGGCCGATGCTGACGGCTTTGAATGGGAAACTGCCGTGGTTCGTGAGGACGCACGCAAGCAGTATGCCGAGCCCCGCTTTGAAGCGAAAGGATACATCGGAGACCGCCTGCATGTGATGGTGTACTGCCATCGCGCTGAAACTGTGCGAGTCATCAGCCTGCGCAAGGCCAACCCAAGAGAGGTGAAAAGCTATGCCGAAACTTAAACCGGGGACGATCATCCCCACACACGACGAGACTGCGGCCATCAATGCAGGCATTGCCTCTGACGTTGATGCTCGTGAGCTTGACAGCGAGTGGCACAAGGGCGCCAAGCCAGCAAGCGAAGCGTTCGCGCCGGAGACCTATGCGGCCCTGGTCGCCATGAAGCGCCCACGTGGTCGACCGAAGGCAGACGAAACCAAGGTGTTCACCGCGATTCGGCTGGATGCCGATCTGCTGGCAACCTTCAAGGCCACCGGCAAAGGCTGGCAGACCCGCGTGAATGCCGCCCTGCGCCAGTACATCACCGAGCATCCGCTGCGCGGTTGATTGGAAATTAGCGCGGAAACTCGGGGTCACGCGGAAACTCGGGGTCTGCAGAACCGGTCATGTCCTCCCGGGATGACTTGCCGGAGTATCTGATTATTCAGCCCAGCAATGCGGCCAACATGCCGCCGCAGAACCAGGCCCACCAGCGATTGAGTGCGTAAAGACCATGCCACTCCCCTCTTCCGAACTGCGTGCCGAAACTGGCTGTTGCGGCCGGTGGTTACCCCGGGGGAATTTGCCCCTCGCGCGTAGCGGCTGATGGTCTTGCGATCCACCCCCGTGCGCCGTTCGATCTCTCGATGGGTCGCGCCGCCCTTGAGCAGCGTGTCAATCGTGATGCGTAAATGCGGTTTCAAGACGTTCACTCCTTCCTCCCCGGTTATGCTCGGGGAGCAGCGTACGTCCCGCCGTCAGGCGCCTGGGTTCAGGCCCCTCTTCGCGTGCTCAGGGTGGAGGAATTTGGGGTGACCACAGGTGGGGGAGTTTGGGTGGCCACCGGGGATTGGCTCCGGTCTTTTAAGTTGCTCTGCCTGCCGCCCCAGTATAAATTGCCGCAACACCATCGATCAAGGATTCGTAAAATGAGCACAGCTACCCTATCCAGCAAATTCCAGCTTTCCCTGCCCAAGGCACTGCGCGAAGCCATGCAGCTTCAGCCCGGGCAACAATTCGAGCTAATCCCGATGGGAACCATCATTCAGCTCGTGCCGAAAACTTCCATCAAGGATCTGCGCGGTATTGCCCGTGGGGCGAACCCCGCGCAATACCGTGACCGGAAAGGCAGGCACTAATGTTTCTGGTGGATACCTGTGGCTGGATAGAGTGGATGATTGATACACCACTTGCCAAAAGCTACTCGCGCTACCTGAGCGCACCCGACACCCTGATCGTACCCACTTTAGTGCAGCACGAACTGTACAAATGGCTCTACCGCGAGATAGATCAAGCCACTGCCCTGGCGAGTATCGCCGCAACACACACGGCAAGAGTCATCGCACTCGATACCTCATTGGCCCTGTTGGCAGGAGACATCGCACGGGAATTCAAACTGGCAACAGTAGATGCCATCATCTATGCCACCGCGCGCCAGTACAGCACTACCTTGGTCACCAGTGATGCCCATTTCGCCAACTTGCCGCATGTGAAATATTTTCAAAAATAATCAAAGGGGCCGTGTTCGGATTGATTTTCCACCTTACTGACCACTTTGTTGATGCTGACCCTGGCGGTGATTGGTGCCTATGTAGTGATGGAAGTGCTGGAGTGGGTGCGGGCGCAGATTGTGCGGCATGCCGGACAGCGGCTGGATTCCCGCCTGGGTGAAAGGGGTTTCGGTGCTGTTTTTCTGCTCAGCCTGCAACGCGGGTTTTTCGCGTCGTCGGCGGCAATGGATGCTCCTGTTTTTTTATCGAAAGGATTTGAAAGAAGCCATAATTAGCTCTATATTCAGAGCTAATTACATCAAAGGACGCCATCATGGACACCATCTACGCCGACTACTCGGTCAGCATGTCCGACTTCAAAAGGAATCCAGCGCAGGTGCTGCGCACGGCAGGTGACAAGCCAGTGGCTGTGCTCAACCACAATCGACCGGCGTTTTACATGGTCACGCCCAAGCTCTTTGAAGCCTTAGTCGAGGAAATGATCGACCGGGAGTTGGTCGGCATCGTGCGCCAACGGCTGACTCTCAAGGACACGGCCATCGAGGTTGATATTGACAAAATCTGACAACCCAGCCGGGCCGACCAAGTACCGGCTTAAGTTTGTGGCACAGCGGGCACAGCGCGATGAATGGTGAGCGCTACCTGCTCGATACCAATGCTATCGTGGCTTTGCTTCAGGGGCATGAGAACCCGTCCACGCTCTGCCCTTGTCAGGGGATGTTTTTCTGTGGGGTCGGGCTTATTGGTTATGCCCGAGTAAGATAGCATCACCTGTCATGAAATGGAGCATCACGCGCAATGGGAAAGTTTGAAAACATCCTCACTGCGATTCTGCGAGGCACGTCGGACAGCAACATCTCGTTTTCAGAACTGGGGTACGTGCTGGAAGCTCTGGGTTTCGCTGTACGTATCAAGGGCGATCATTTCATTTACACCAAGCAAGATGTTGCAGAGATTGTTAACCTACAGCCTTGGGGTAACAAGGCAAAGGCGTATCAGGTCAAACAGGTCAGAGCACTCATCTTGAAGTACAAACTGGCGAGGTAAAACCATGCAGAATCGTTATGAACTGGTGATCTACTGGTGTGAAGAGGATAAGTGTTTTATTGCGGAGGTACCTGAGTTGCCAGGGTGTATGGCTGACGGCCTGAGTTACCAGGAAGCCGTTAGCAACGTCGAAGTCATCATTGATGAGTGGATTGCCACAGCACATGAGCTGGGTCGGGCAATCCCTGAACCAGCAGGCAAGTTGATGTACGCCTGACCCCTCTGCGTGGCTTGCAGAACCGGACATGTCCTCCTGGGATGACCTGCCGGAGTATCTGATTATCCTAGGGAAAGCAGTTGGCCACAGAGAACACAGAGTTCACAGAGGAAAAACAAAGGGTTGCTCAACGCACACCCCTCACCTGAATGGTGCGCCAGGAATGATGCGTTTCTCACACTTTTCTCTGTGTGCTCTGTGACAAGAACTGCGGTTTTTAGGATTATTCAACCCGGCAATGTGGCGAAAATGCCGCCGCAGAACCAAGCCCACCAGCGATTGAGCGCGTAAAGACCATACCACTCCCCTCTTCCGAACTGCGTGCCGAAATCTGGCTATTGCGGCCCTTTTTCCTGCGCGCAATCGTTTTGAGCTTTATTGCGGGCGTGCTGGCCCTGTCGCCGGCACTCTACATGCTGGAGGTGTATGGACGGGCGTAACCCGTCGTTTACTCGGATAGATTCAAGTCGCATCAAACCCCATTCTTTTCGGTTGTCATCTTTTCGGTTGTCAATGTCGGTTGTCAATTGACAACTGACATGATATTACGCTAGACTTTTAAAAAATTGAATTGAAATGTTCAGGAAATCCCATTCAAAGAAAGAAATTGAAGATGCGCTGAAGCATGCCGAAGACAACGGATGGTGCGTTGAAGTTGGCGGGTCACATGCATGGGGAAAAATATATTGTCCATACAATGATGACGAATGCAGGTGCGGGGAATTTTGTATTTCAAGTATTTGGAGCACCCCAAAAAATGCGGGGAACCATGCGAAACAAATTCGACGTGTTGTAGATAACTGCACTACCCACAAACGACAAAAGGGTTCCACAGAAAAAGAGGTTTGAGCCATGAATGACTATGACTTCACGTTAAAATTTACCTTGCATAATGCCGACATCGATTTCGATCAACTGGTCGAACGTTTGGCAGAGGCGGGGTGCGACGACGCGTTGGTAGGCATCGGCAAAAACGGTCGGATTGCGCTCAATTTCACTCGTAATTCAAGCTCAGCATACGAGGCTATTTCCAGTGCATTGACCGATGTCAAAAAAGCCATTCCTTATGCAAAACTGGTTGAAGCTACTCCCGACTTTGTTGGTTTGACAGAGGTTGCGGATATTTTAGGATTTACACGCCAGAACATGAGAAAAATAATGATTAATCATGGTTCGGAATTTCCTGCACCCCTGCACGAGGGGAATCCCACTGTATGGCATCTTGCTAAAGTCTTGCTCTGGTTAAGAAAAAATGGAACGTACCAAATCGAAGATCGGCTGATAGACGTTGCTAAAGCTAATATGCAATTTAACGTCATGAAAGAAATGAACGATCTCGAACCTGTGGTTCACCCTAATATGCGAGAGCTAGTGTTGTAAGGTCCAAACGGCTAGTCGGTAGGCGTTTTGAACCGGCACGCTTGCTCGGAGATCGCTTGATGGCAACGCAAAGCACCCTCTATCCTGCGACAAGGGCTTATACCTATCGACAAAAGACACAAAGATCCTTCGCCGCAGAACTACTTAGCCCATTCGATGCGGTATTTAACATGCTCAAAGGCGATTACTCCGCCGAGAACAGGCTCGATGTCGCGGAGTATTTTCAGGTTTCCGAGCTGACAATCCGTACACAGCTTGTGAACCATCAAATTCTTGATAGAGACGACATGGACAGCGATTTGTTCACTCAAGCCAGCATAGTCGCAAAAAGGCAGAGTTTCTGGAATCCCGCGTAACCGGTGAAGGTCGATTGCTGCCATTGGCGAAGCGCCGGGGCGGAGCGTCGCGTATCGTTCCCATGACTTTGCCCCTTGCCTATGGCTGAGTAGCCAAGCGATTTCTAGCGACTCACTCACGCTCCGCTGGCTACTCGCCTGGCTACTCAAAAACCACCGGATGCCGGCGAACCCTGCTGAGCAGCATAGGACAAAAAAGTCTTTATTTGATAGGGACTTGGAAGCAACAACGGGACGCCGTTGGACGGCAAAAGACGAGGCTACAGGTTACAGAAAGTCAGTTCGAATTCGACGTCAGAATTCACGATCCGCGGACGCGGTTCGGTGCCGAACATGACAAAGCGAATGTTGAGCGCGTATTTATTGGCGCTGATTTCCGGAATGCAGGGCTGATCGAGAGGAAGCCTGATACGCACCATCTGGGCGACCTTGCCGCCGAGCATCTGCGAAAACACGCCCTTGTGGGCGAGCAGCGTGGCGGGCTTGCCGCCTTCACGCAACAAACGCAGTACGATCGCACTGCCGTCGCGAATCGGGTATACGGGACTGATCCAGCCATTCAAGTCGGCCAGGCGCGTTTCGCATTGGCGGTGTTGCCAGAAATGGTAGGAGGGCAGATCGAATTCACATGCCCCCCCGGGGATGCCGGTGCGTTGCTTGATACTCATCAGCCACTCGTTTTCGCGCAGGTACTGGCCGATTCTGCCCGTCATGGCAAACATCGCCTGGCTGCACTGCTCGATATCCGCAAGCACCTCGTTGAGAGTGTCCTCGGCAATATCGGGATTGTTTCGAAAGGCCGAGAGCACCTGTTTCTGGCGCTCAAGTTCCTGAAGCAAATCTGATTTGAGATCCGCGCGGCTGGCGACCTCCATGATCTCAAACAGGGTCAGCAATGCCATGTGGTGATCCAGCGCCGAACTCCTGGCGAGGAACTGGCGTATGCGCTCGAACAGATTCTCGAGTCGCAGCAGGGTGCGCACGCGTTCATTCAGTGGATATTCGTAGACAATCACTGGCGGCGCTG
>JBCKLP010000097.1:0-8924 GCA_038903735.1 Burkholderiales bacterium
GGTATGCAGGAAAACCAATTTAACTGCCGTTTCGTTGCACGAGGCCCATGCGCGCCGTGCAGTGCGGAGCGCGCGTTTTGATGCGTACCGATATGATCAGCGTGCAAACGCGTCACAGCCCGCTGTTCTACGCGGGGCGCGACCTGATCGAGCAGTTCAAGGTGAAAATGCGCATACCGGCGTCGTTCACCTACACGGCGCACCTGTTCGTTCGGGCCGATTCACCGTTGACGCCTGCCGCGGCGGCAATGGTGGCGGCAATCAAAGCCGAGGTCAGGGAACTGGCATTTGCCGGGAAATAACTAAGGAGAAAGCGTGTATAGGTCGCCAGCAGATTTACCGTTATAATGCTGGCAATGTTTGCCCGTCGCCTCACTCTCCCACCGCGCTCTTTCCTGCTGCTCGGACCCCGCGGGACCGGCAAGACCACCTGGCTGCGCCAGCAGTTGCCTCGCGCGGCCTGGTACAACCTGCTGCTCGATCGCGAGCTGCTGCGCCTGATGCGCAGTCCGGGCACCTTTCGCCAGGAGGTGGAAGCGCTGCCGCGCGGCTCCTGGATCGTGGTGGACGAGGTGCAGAAGCTGCCCTCGATACTCAACGAGGTCCACGACGCGCTCGCCTCGGCGCCGCGGCGCTGGCGCTTCGCGCTCACCGGCTCGTCGGCGCGCCGGCTGCGGCGCGAGGACGTCAATCTGCTCGGCGGCCGGGTGGTGACGCGCCGCATGTTGCCTCTCACTTTCGCGGAGGCCGGAGGCGAACCGCCGGTAGACGATTGGCTGCGCTTCGGCGGCCTGCCCTTGGTGCGCGGCGAACGCGGTGCTGCTGCCCGCATCGACCTGCTCGAAGCCTATGTGGAAACCTACCTGACCCAGGAAATCCGTGCCGAGGCGCTGGTGCGGAGCCTGGATTCGTTCGCGCGCTTTCTCGAAGTGGCGGCGCTGGCGAATGCGCAGGTAACCAGCGTCGCCTCGCTCGCGCGTGACGCCGCCGTGGCCCGGCCGACCGTGCAGGGTTACTTCGAAGTCCTCGAGGACACGCTGCTCGGCGCCTGGCTGCCCGCCTGGCGCCCACGCGCCAAGGTGAAGGAAGCGAGCCACCCCAAGTTTTACCTGTTCGATTGCGGCGTTGCTCGCGCGCTCGCACGCCGGCTGCGCGAACCTCTCGATGGCGCTGAGCGCGGGACACTGCTCGAAACAATGGTATTCCACGAACTGCGCGCGCAGATCGGCTTTGGCGCAACCGGCGGCGAGCTCGCTTATTACCGCACTCCCTCGGGAACCGAGATCGATTTCATCTGGTCGCGCGGCAAACTCGCGGTCGGTATCGAGGTAAAGGCAAGCGCGCGATGGCGACCGGAGTTCAGCCGCGCAGCAGCGGACTTGCACCGCGCCGGTGTCCTCTCAAAATGCTACGGCGTGTATCTCGGCGACCGGCCGCTGCAGGATGGGCCAGTCCGAGTTTTGCCGCTGCACGCATTCCTGCGCGAGTTGGCGAGTGGCCGCGTGCTGCCAAAGGGTGTGGCGTAGATGCATACAAGCAGGCCGAATTCGTCGCCGGCTGGGCAGCCATGCGCCGGTCGCCCGCTGGCCGTCAGGTATCACCCGACCGCGAGGAACCTGCGGATCAATCCACCTTGATGTTGTACTGCCTGATGACCTTGCCGAACTTTTCGGACTCAGCCTGAATGAAGGCACGAAATTCCTCGGGCCTCGTCGTATCGACATTGAAACCCATCTCATTAATTGTGCTGTGTTACAAAACTGACGTTTCCCCTCGGAGCGACAAGGACCAAAAGTCTCCATTTCTCCTCTGAGGTGACACAGTACAATTAAGCTTTTCCCGGATATCGACCGATACGTAAATCAATCCCGGGGTTGTCCCGCATGGGCCGGTGAATTTCGCGCGGGGATCGCATTGAGGCGCCCTACACAAAAGGATGAAAAACATGCGCATAACACTGATACTCGGCATTTTCCTGGGGCTCTTCGCCGCGCCGTCGATGGCGCAGGCGCCCAACGCAGTGGCATTCAACGGCACCGTGAACAGCATCGACGCCGCGTCGATTTCCTTGCGCAGCGAGGACGGCGGCGCGGTGCAGAGCTTTGCGCTGGCACCAAAACTCTTGATCCTGCAGAACAAGGCAATCACGCTCGCCGACATCAAGCCCAACGATTACATCGCCTCTGCTGCCATCCGCAAGGAAGACGGCAAGCTACATTCCACCGAGTTGCGCGTCTTCCCCGAGGCCATGCACGGCACCGGTGAAGGCCAGCGGGCAATGAACGATGCCCGCAACCAGACCATGACCAACGCCTATGTATCGGGGACGGCGATTGTCGGCGGCAGCAACAACATCAGGGTGAAATTCCAGGGTGGTGAATCCGAGCTGATCCTCAATCCCGGTGTCCCGGTCACCGCCATCCTGCCCGCCGACAGGAACCTGCTGAAAACCGGCGCCAGGGTGCGGGTGCAGGGCGTTAAATCGCCCGGTGGTGTGCTGATCAATCGCATCACGCTGCAGTAGTCATCCTCTGCTGCGCGCCAGCCGCCCGCCGCCAGCCGACGTGACCGGGAAGCAAACCCCGGCGGCGCTCTTTGGCACCATGGCGTCGCCGAAGTCAGCCTCAAATCGATAATCGTTCAGGAAAGAAAACGCATGGATCTGGGAATAGAGGCCAGATTACATTCCCGACGTGCCTGAGGTATTGCGCGGAAGTTTCTATTTCAGACCAGCACAGAAAACGGAGATGGGGTCACACGGCAATAGTTTAGCCCTTGCGCGTGTGTTTATCCAGAAAATATCTCATTTATAGTATGTAAATGTTTCCAAAGTGCACGTTATATATAGTCCGTAGCCATTGCATTTCATGAAATTCCGGGATTCCTCCCGCACCCGACGCCCGCCTTGCGCGGGGGTCGGGATTTTAGGTGGCGAGCCGTTGCAAACACTGAGCCGGCGAAAGGACGAGGATGCCGCGGCAGGTGCCAAGCGCGTGCAAGTCATCGTTGCCGGAGACGATGGCTTCCACACGCGCGGCCATGGCGCAGGCGAGGACCGCAGCATCATCGGGGTCGCGAAGCGCAGACTCTTCGATTGGCGCGGCGTCAATGACTTCGGCGATCTCGCGGTAGCACGCGAGAACTTCGGCGGGGGAGGAGTTTAATTGCACGAGCTTGGCGGCAAACTTGGCGCGTTCGAGGATGTCGGCGAGTTCGGCGATGAGGACTTCGGACGTGACGAGCGCCAGGCCCTCCTCCTCGGCGGCCTCAATCAGCCGCTGGGGCGTTCCTCCCCAGAGCAAGGCGGACACGACGACGTTGGTGTCAAGGACGACGCGCACCAGCTTCGCGAAGCTCGGCGCGCACCGCCTTCAATTCGGTTTCCAGTTCAGCCGGGGTGATCTGGACGCCCCCGGATTCGCGCAGGCGCTCGCCGATTTCGGTGAAGCGCTGGATGGCGGCCTTCCTGATGGCTTGGCGCACCAGGCGCTCGATCGATTCGGAGGTTAACAGCCCCGCGGCCCTGGCCTGGCTGGCGATCTGATCGGGCAGGGACAACTTCAGTTCAAGTTCAGTCATGTGCTTGCCTCCTCACGCGCGGCGAGGAATTCCACGAAATCGCGCACCTCGGCCAGGCGCTGCGGGGGCAGTTTCTGCAACTTCTCGATCAAAGCAGGTTCGATAACGGCCATGCTGACTCCTGCTGAATTTAGTGACTGCACGAACGTGAATGGCGCGGGAGTCTCAGAACCGGAAATGCGCCATGATCAGGATCATGGCCACCTGCATCACACCCTGGCCGCCGGAGAGCCAGATGTTGTAGCGGTTCAGGCGCACGATTTTGTCCCGGTCCGGCTGCGGTTTTTTCAGCTCCAGCCAGATGCGCAGGCTGTTGGGCGTCAGCAGGCATATGCCCACCACCGTCATCAAAATCACCAGCCACAGGGAAAACATCGCCCAGAAATACTTGGGATTCCCGGGCAAGGTCAGTCCCATCCAGCTCGCCAGGTACCAGCCCGCGGTGCCGGCCGTGAACGCCACAATCGGAAAATAGAGCAAGGTGCGCGGCACCAGATAGGCAATCACCCGTGTGCGGGTTCCGATATCGAGGTTGCGCAACACCGGGCCGAGAATGAAGCCCATGAACAGATCGGCGCCCGTCCACAGCACCCCCGAGAGCACATGCACCCAGTTGAGGAAAAACACGTTCTGCATTGTGATGGCGGCAATCATTGCCGCAGGGAACAGCAGCACCCACCAGGTGAGCTGGCGCCACAAAGGCTGCATAGGAAAGGCGGCCGTCGCCGTTGCGCTGTCCATCATTCAGCTCCCGATTGCTTCTTGATGGATATTAACGCATCGTCGGGAATCCACGCCGCCACGTTTCCGGGCATCCGGAATTTTGGCCAGCATGTAACGGGCTCGTGGCGTTAATATCCGGTAACTGTCGCTTGTTTCGCCAACGCAGATCGAATTTGAGAACACCGTCATGTCCGACACCAGCACCCGTCACCACAGTTACACCATTGAGCGCACGCTCAACGCTTCGCCCGCCCAGGTGTTCAAGGCCTGGACCGAGCCGGGTGCAAAATCGCGCTGGTTCAGCGGGCCGCGCGAGCAATGGCGCGAGCACAGCCGCGAATCCAATATCCGCGTCGGCGGGCGCGAGCACCTGGTGGGTGCCTGGCAGGACGGCCGCCAGACGATCTACGACGCGCGCTACCTGGACATTGTGCCCGGCGAGCGCATCGTCTACGTCTACGACATGTTCATCGACCAGAAAAGAATTTCCATTTCGCTGGCGACGGTGCAGATTGCCCCTGTAGGCGCCGCTACCCGCCTGCAATATACTGAACAGGAAATATTTCTCGACGGTCACGAGGACGGCGGCGGACGGGAGAAAGGCACGCGCGTTCTGTTTGACCAGCTGGAAGCATCGCTGCGCGTCAAGCCTTTGGCCTGAGTTTGCGTTTTCGCCGCCCAAGGAGAAGTCGGCCTGCCCGGCATAAGTTGTGTGATTAGACGACATCAATGGCTCTGAATGAACGTCTGCCGCGCATTACGTCAAATAAAAGTTTAACTTATCGAGGGGGATAGCGATGCCTGAAACAATCCGAAGTGAGTTCAAGGTCGGAGAAACCCGGGTTTCCAATGCCTACGGGCACCCCAGGGACTTCAGCATCGTCATGGAACGTGACGTACGCGTGCCGATGCGCGACGGCATCGGCCTCTATGCCAACGTGTTCCGCCCCGCTCAGCCGGGCCGCTACCCGGTGATCTTCTACATCTCCCCGAAGATCAAGGACCGCTTTCCGGCCTTCGAGGAATACGAGCGCATCCCCAACACCGGCATGATCCGGGTATCCGAATATGCGGCCTTCGAAGCGCCCGACCCGGTGTACTGGGTGCCGCACGGCTACGTGCTGGTGGCGGTCAACAACCGCGCCTCGGGCGAATCGGAGGGCGATTTCTTCGCCCATCTCTCGCAGCAGATGGCCGCTGACTTCCACGACGCGGTGGAATGGGCCGCGGCGCAGGAATGGTCCGACGGCAATGTGGGGGCGAATGGCGTGTCGTATCTCGCCATGACGCAATGGCTGGGCGCGGCGACCAACCCGCCGCACTTGAAAGCCATCATGCCTTGGGAAGGTCTGAACGACCCCTATCGCGACTGGGCCTTCAACGGCGGCATTCCCGACACCGGTTTTTTCCAGATGTACATGAGCCGCACGCTCACCCCGGGGACGGGCATGGTGCGCAAGGACGCCGGCTTCGAGAACATCGTCGAGGAGCGCGCCAAACACCCGACCTGTGACGCATTCTGGACCGCGAAACGCGCAGAGCTGGAAAAGATCACCGTGCCCGCCTACATCTGCGCGAGTTGGTCCACGCAGGGGCTGCACAACCGGGGCGGCTTCGAGGGCTACAAGCAGATTGCCTCTGAGCAGAAATGGCTGGAAGTGCATGGCCGCAAGGAATGGGAGACCTATTACTCGCGCGAATGCCTGGAGCGGCAGCGGCGCTTCTTCGACCATTTCCTCAAGGGCAGGGATTCGGGCATCGAGGAGCTGCCGCGGGTGCGCTTCGAAGTCAGACAGCGTTTTTACGAGGGGCGGACGCGCTTTGCCGCTGATTTTCCCATACCCGGCACCCAATACCAGGCGCTGTATCTGAACGCGGCCGGCGGCAAACTGTCCACCCGAGCGCCGAAAGCAGAACGCACCCTGCGTTACAGCGCCACACAGACTCCCGGCAAGCGCGACAGCACGCAATTCACGCATACCTTCAAGAAGCGCACCGAGCTGGTGGGCAATATGAAGCTCAAGCTCTGGGTGAGCGTGGAGGGCGCCGACGACATGGATCTCGAAATCGGCATCAAGAAATTCGACCGCCACGGCAACGAAGTATTTTTCGCCGACTACAACCACATGGAAAACGGCATGGTGGCCTCGGGCTGGCTGCGCGTCTCGCACCGCGAGCTGGATGAGGAAAAATCCACGCCCCAGCAGCCCTGGCTGAAGCATGAGCGCATCCAGAAGTTGAAGCCAGGCGAGATCGTTTCAGTCGAAATCGAGATCCTGCCCTCGGGCACGGCATTTGATGCCGGCGAACAGTTGCGGCTCATCGTGCAAGGCCACGAGATCTTGCAGTTCGCCTACCGCAACCATCACGAGGACACGGTCAATGCCGGGCACCATGTGCTTCACACAGGCGGCCAGTATGACTCGCACTTGCTGGTGCCGGTGATACCGGCGGGTTGAACCTGCGGGGACGGAAGCTGGCCGGCCCGGACGTTGACTTATATGTGATCGGGCACCAGCTCCGCGTCATACCGCTTGATCATCGCGATACAGGCGGCCCCGAGATTCCTGGCGAACGTGCGGATGTCAAACAGCACCGCGGTGAGCCGGTTTGCGGCCAGTTGGTTTGATGAAGGCAATCCCAAGGACCCGCTCATGCCAGCAGCGCTCTCGCGCCCGCGGGAGAAGCCGGATCAGCAGGCGCCGTTCGCGCGGCGCTCGAGGACGTTCAAGGCCTCGTCAAAGCGAACGCCATATGATGACCACGCCGCGTCCCGCGAGACATAGCCGCGCCGAACATCTTCGCGCAGGCGACGCACATCGCGGAGCTCCGGCCGCCCGAATCCCCCGCCGCCGCCGGTGCACACCCGCACTGTCTCGCCCGCCTTGACAGGCATCGCCTCTTTCAGCGAAGGCCGCGTGCTTCCGTCGCCCGCCCGGATCACCACGCTGCCTGTCATCGCCGGCCCGCCGCCGTTCATGCCCCAGGGCGGGCATTGCGTGCGCTCAAACACCGTGTACAGGTTGCAGTCGGCCAGGACTTCGTAGCTGCGGCTCAGGCCCAGCCCGCCGCGAAATTCGCCCGCACCGCCCGAATCGGCAAGCAGCTCAAAACTGTTGATCAGCACCGGATAGCTCGCTTCCTGCACCTCCACGGGTATCAGGCGCGTATCTCCGTGGCACATGGTCCTGAACGGCCCCGGCCCGTCTGCATCGCAAAGCGCGCCCCAGCCGCCAAATCCACTGTCGCTGCACTGGAACAGCGCGCCCGTTTCCGGATGGTAGCCGGTGAACCGCACCGTGGAAAACGTGCCGTAATGTCCGGCCGCAACACGATCGGGCATTGCCGGCCCGAGCGCCCTGATCACCAGGTCGACCAACGTGGGAAGCGTGGCGTTGTAATGGCCCTTGGCAGCCGTATCGCTCGCGCTCAGAATCTTGCCCTGGGGCAATTCGAGCGTCAGCGGCCTGAAACTACCCTCGTTGGCATGCTCATCGGGAATGATGAGGTAACGGAACGCGAGCCGCGCCACTGTTTCGCCGCCGCCGCTGCGCGACGCGTTGATCGTGGTTTTGGTCTCATCGGCGATCCCGGACAGATCCACGGTCATGGATTCGCCCTCTACCACCACGCGCACGGTGAGGGGCACCGGGGTGCCAGCGTTGACCCCGTCGTCGTCCATGAAGGCGCTCGCTTCATAAACACCATCAGGTATGGCGCGGATGACGGCGCGCGCGGACGCCTCGGATTGATCCCATATTATTTCCACGGCGGCCCGGAACGTCTTCATGCCGTAGCGCGCAATCAACTGGACCACCTCGTCCCTGCCCATCAGGCAGCCGCCCACCTGCGAGTCGATGTCCCCGGCCACTTCGTCCGGAAAGCGCGAATTGTGACGGATCATGCGGTACATCTCCTGCACCGGCTCCCCGCGCGAGCGCAGCTTCACCGTGCGGAACTGGATCCCCTCCTGAAAGATATCGGTCGCATGCTTGGAGATGCTGCCGATGGCACGCCCGCCGATATCGAGCCAGTGCATCACCACGAGCATGAAAGCGGCCAGTTCGCCTTCGGGCGAGAACACCGGTGTATACATCACCACGTTGTTCAGGTGCTGCCCTATGGTACCGCCATGGTTGGTGATGACGACATCACCCTCGTAAAAACCCTCGTGGCCGTAAATTTCCAGGCCGTCGCGCACTGCGGCCCCTAGTACGTCGGCAACGAACAGGGGCATGCCGCCGGTGCACTGGCACAGCAGTTTGCCCTGCGCATCGACGATGCCCACGGCGTAATCTTTGTATTCGTAGACCAGCGGGCTGAAGGCGGTGCGCGTGATGTTGAGATCGACCTGGTCGGCAATCGCGATCAGCCGCCGCCTTACCACTTCGACAGTGACCGGATCGATGGCGGGCAACCGCGAAACCACGGCGGGAAATTCGTCACGCGCTGCAGTCAATTTGAATCTCCCCGAGTTTGCCAATTTCAAAGCGGTCGCGCGGGCCGACCAGCGTGCTCGAGCCATATTCCTCGATGATAGCAGGACCCTGCGAGGCGAATCCCGATGCCAGCGCGTAGCGGTCCAGCACGCGGGTTTCCAAATAGCGATTCTGCTCCAAAAA
>JBCKLP010000098.1:0-8904 GCA_038903735.1 Burkholderiales bacterium
GATTGTCGAAACGCCAGGCGACGCGCCGAATCACCCGAAACGGGCAGGGCGGCTTCCCGGAATCAGGACATCATTAGACTGCGCTGGCGCAAGATGATCCTGCTGCCATCCAGTTCTATGAACGAGCGTTCCTCCATGTGCTTGATCACGCGGCTCACCATTTCACGTGACGAACCGATCAGCTTGGAGATGTCCTGGCGGCTCAGTTTGGCGACCACCCATTGACCGTCAATATTCTCCGCCATGCCCAGCAGCACCTTGGCAACGCGCCCATGCACATCCAGCCGCCAGGCTGCCGATTTTCTCGTTGGCACTGCGCAGGCGCTGCACCAGTCCGCGCTGCACCGCAGTCGCCAGATTGTGGTTCTCCTTTAGACGCGCCGCAAAATCGGCCTTTGAAAGCGAAAGAATCTCACAGGCCTCCCGTGCCTTGACCGTGGCCGAGCGGGGCAGGTCATCCAGCAAACCCATTTCGCCGAAGTACTCGCCAGGGCGCAGGATATCCAGAATAACTTCATCACCGCAGCGGTTGGAAATCTCCACCTGCACGTGCCCGGACACCACGATATGCAGGGACGCCGTGCGTTCTCCTGCCTTCAGGATGGTGGCGCCGCGGGGATAGGCGCGGCGCAGAATGGTTTGCGCCAGCAAACCCAGTTGTGCATCCGACAGTGTGGAAAGCAAGGGCACGTTGCGCAACAGGAGAACTGATGCGCGCCCGCTGCCGTGCTGAGCGCCAGGTTTCCCGGCCGGTTTGCCAACGCCCGCTTGCGCGTCTGTCTTGCGCGCCATTGATCCGCTACTGGTAACTCGGAAACAGGCGGCCGTTTTCCACACGCTGGGCCGAGCCGCGGAAAAACACCAGGAACTTGCAGCCCTGCGGAAAGCGCGCAGTATGCCGGCTGCCCTGCGGCCGCCATACAAAATTGCCGGCCGCGCACACCCCGTCATCGTCCTCCATGGTGCCTTCCAGGATGTAGGTCTGCTCGAACCCGGTGTGGATGTGCTCGGGAATCGTTGCACCCGGGCTGGCATCAAACAGGCAGACCGCTTCCTTTTTCTCATCATCCTTGTACAGCCATTTCATGCGGATGCCGGGCACCGATTCATCCCAGGGCATCGCCAGCACATCGACAAAGCGCGAATCAGTGGACAACAGAGCTTCGTGGGAAGGGTAGTTGGGCGTTTTACCGGCCATGCTGTTCTCCTTGTGCTATTCGGGTTCAGACAGCTGCACGCAGCCGCTCGGTTTCCTGATGATCGAGCACGCCTTCATCGGTACAGGCGACCCGATAGATATTGCGCGCCACTTCGTTGCTGACATAGCCCTGCTTCACATCGTTGGCCACGCGTTCGGGGTCGCGCGTCTCCGGCAGCCCGAAACCGCCACCACCGCCGGCATACAGGGTGAAACTGTCGCCCTTTTTCAGGCGTGCGTTGAACACCTTGCCGTTCACAATATCCTCGCGCGGCTTGCCGTCGAGGAACATGGTGACCTGGTTTCCCTTGCCGGAGTGGCCGCCTTCCAGGCCCCAGGGCGGGCAATTGACGCGCTCCATCTGCGTGCCCACGGTCACATTGCTCAAGGGCTCGATGACCTTCATGGCACCCAGGCCGCCGCGAAAGCGACCCGGCCCCCCGGAATCCTGGCGCAGCGCATGGCTGCGGATCAGCACCGGAAACTTGACCTCGGTCTGCTCACAGGGAGCGTTATGGGTGTCGCCATCATTCTGGCAGACCGTGGCACTCATGCCGTCTTCGTTCTGCTTTGCGCCCCAGCCGCCGCCCATGGGGCCCCCAGCGCCGCCAATGAAAAGCCGCCCGTCCCTGGGATTGATGCCGTTCACGTAAGCGGAAACCAGGTCGGCAAAATGCCCGGCGATGGTGCGTTCCGGGATGGCCTGGGACATCGCCTTGAACACCGTGTCAACCACCGTCATCGGCACCGTCATCCACACCCGCATGGCCGCGGGGCGCACCGCGGTCACCACGGTGCCGCCACCGGTGATGACTTTCAGTGGCCGCAGGCTGCCTTCGTTGACCGGATAATCGGTGGGTGAGGTGAGGCACTTGTAGGCCACCTGGGCGCAGCCAAAACCGGTGGACGGCCCGGAATTGTAGAACCCGCGCACCTGCTTGCCGATCTCGGAAAGATCGATGGTCATCTCGTCGCCCTTCTTGATGACTTTCACGCGGATGGGAATGCGCTTGCCGATATCCACGCCGTCGTCATCCATGTAGGACTCGGCCTCGTAGATGCCATCGGGAATGGTGCGGGTGCGGGCGCGCGCCGCAGCTTCCGAATTGTCCATGATGTTGCAGATGGCATCCAGCACCGGCTCGCGCCCGTAGCGCCCGAGCAGCTCGGTGAAGCGCCGCTCGCCGGTCTTGAGCGCGGTGATCTGCGCGCGCAGGTCGCCCATGGCCTTTTCCGGAATCCGAACATTCATCTTGATAATCTCGACCAGGTCCTGGTTGACCACACCGGCCTTCTGGTACTTCATGATCGGTATCTGGATGCCCTCCGAATAAATGTCGGTGGTCATCCCCCCCAGCACGCCACCCACTTCATTCCAGTGCGCCATGGTGCAGACGAAGGCGGTCAGCTTGCCTTCGAAGAATATCGGCAGCGTGAAGGTGAAGTGGTACAGGTGGCTGCCCGTGGTGTAGGCGTCATTGGTCACCAGGATGTCACCCGGCTCCATGCCGTCTTCACCGAAGTGGCGCAGCTTCGCGCGTATGGTCTCGGCCATGCCGCGGATGAAGGAGGGCAGGCCGAGACCGATGGAAACCGTTTCACCCTTGGCGGTGTACAAGCCCACCGTGAAATCCAGCGCCTCGTAGATGATGGGGTTGTAGGCGGTGCGCATCAGGTTGGTCTTCATTTCCTCGGTGACTGCGAGGACGCCGTTCCTGATGATCTCGGTCAGCACCGCATCGGCCTGGTTGGCGCGCGGAGTACCGTTGCGGCGAGCGCCAATGGCACGCTTTTTCTGCGGGGATGTGGGCTTGGCGGCTTTTTTGTTCATGCGCATATCAGAAAATTAATTGAAGGGGAAACTATACACGAGCAGATTGGCATCTCAGGCAAGCGAGGGATAGACGCGCAGCGCAGTGCCTCCCAGCATTTCAGCAAGATCGCCGGCAGCAAGAAATGACAATTCGCGGCGGGCCAGTTCCAGCAAGCCGGGCACATCGTGCTCGCGGTTCATCGGGTAATTGGATCCCCACATCAGCCGGCCTGCGCCATAGGCGTCCAGCAGCGCCGTGAACCAGTCGCGGCAGTTGCTTTTTCCCAGCACCGCGGCAAGCAGGGTGGTGGTGGAAAACTTCAGGATCAGCTTGCGGTGACGCGCCAGCTTCAGCAAAGGCGCGGCGATCACATAGGGTTTGCCATCTTCCAGCGGCGGATGGCCCATGTGGTCCAGGCCAATTACCAGATCGGGAAATTTTTCCAGCACGGCCGCGAAGCGGTGCAAGTCCTGCCAAAGGATATAGATGCTCATTGGAAGCGCCAGTGCCTGTGCGCGCTCAAGAACCGGGATAACACGCGGGTCGTCAACGGAAAAATCCGCCGTCTGAAACATCATGCGCCCGCCCACAGCCCCGCGCTCCCTGACCCAGCGTTCCATTTGATCGGCCGCATCGGCATCACGCGCATCCACCACGCACACCGCCTTGAAACGCTGTGGATACTTCAGGGCCATGTCGGCCACATAGCTGTTGTCGCTGCGGTAGGCGTTCTCGGCCTGCACCAGCAGCGCCTTGCCCATGTCGCAGCGATCCATGTCGGCGAGCAGACTCTCGGCGGGGTAATCCTCCGCGGTCCAGGCAAAGCGCGGCGGTATCACGGCGTGCAACTGGCGTGGATATTTTTCGCGCTCGGCGCCCAGCACATGAATATGCGTATCGACTATCATCAGGGCACCGCTCCCTCAGATGCCACGATACAGCCAGTCCAGTTCCCAGTAATTATCCGGGTCGCGACGCGACATCAGGTGATTGCGCAGGTCGCGAGCGCCGCCACGGGCATGCATGATTTCACCGAAAAAGCGCGAAGTGAGCTGCACCCTCGCCGCACGCAGGTAACGCTCCTCCTGATAGGCAAGCAGGGCGGCCGGGATCTCGCTGCCTGCCGCGGCCAGTTTTTCGGCCAGCACCACGCCATCCTCCAGGGCCATCACCGCGCCCTGTGCCAAATACTGCAGGGTCGGGTGCGCCGCGTCGCCGAGCAGCGTCACCTTGCCGCGACTCCAGTCCGGGCGCGGCTCGCGATCACAAAGAATCCAGTTCTTGTCCTTACCGACATAGGAAAGCAATTCCCTGACGTGAGGCGTGGTGCGCGAATACATTTCCAGAAGTTCCTCGGGGCCGCCGAAATCAGCGCGCTCGCCCTGGGCAAAACGCTGGCTACTGATGGTTGCTACATTGTTCATCACCGTACCACCCCGCAAGCGATACTGCACCAGATGTAATCCCGGGCCAAACCACATGGTCATGTCGTCGAAATGCGACTTGTCTTTGACGTCTTCCACCTGAACTACGCCACGGTAGGTGACGTGCCCGGAAACGCGCGGCGGCTCGTCGCCCATGATGGCCTCGCGCACGCAGGAATTCAGGCCGTCGGCGCCAATCAGCAGCGAACCGCTTACCGAGGTGCCGTCGGCAAAATGCGCGCGCACCGCAGCGCTCTGATCTTCAAATCGGGTCAAGCCCTTCGAGGTATGCAGAGCAACTTCCGCATGCCCGCGGCAGGCAGCGAGCAGGGCACCGTGCAGGTCGCGGCGATGCACCACCATATAGGGCGCGCCGAAGTGCTTGCGAAATACCTCTCCGGTGGAAATACGCGAGAGTTCCTGATCCGTCAGCGCATCGATGGCGATCAGCGCATTGGGAAACACCGCGGTCTGCTCCACTTCCTTGACGATGCCGAGGCGCGTGAGCATGCGATGCGCATTGGGCCCCAGTTGCAGGCCGTAGCCGATCTCGCCGAACTCATCGGCTTTCTCGAATACCTGCGAGCGTATGCCCTTGCGTGCCAGGGCCAGCGCAACGGCCAGTCCGCCGATGCCGCCGCCAACGATCAAGACTTCAGGAGTTTGCGTTGCCATTAGAGTCCCGTGGTAAAGGTTGCAATGCCGCCAATTTTCGCCCGTTACAGTTTTTCCTGCAGGAAGCGCAAAGCCCTGGGCGCGAAGAACCCGGAGAAGCTGCCGGGCTCGTCCATGGGTTCTGTATTCCAGTAGTGCGGCGCGCCCTGCAGAATCACCGAGCGTGCCCAAAAGCCGGCCTGCTTCAGGGCGAGGTGTAAGGTTTTCGACTGCGTGGCCGGGTCCACAGTGTCATCGTCGGTGCCCCAGGCGAGCAGGAAGGCGGTCTTGTTTTTGTCGCGCGTTGCCCAGGAGACGGGCGAGGCGTCGAAGTACAAGCGGCGGTCATCAAGCAGAGAAGTCCCCAGAAATTTCTGCGCGATATTGTCGCCCGGACGATCCACCAAGTCGTGCTGCCACTGGGCGGCGAGATCATAGACGCCATACACGCCGACACAGGCTTTCACTGCGGTGCTGATGCCCGATAGCGGGCTATCCGGGTAGGCGCCGGCAAAGGGCGGCTTGTCTCCCGCCAGCGCCACCAGCGCGGCGAGATGTCCGCCTGCCGAATCCCCGGTAATGCCCAGCCGCTCCGGATCGATATTCCATTGCCCGCCCTGTGAGCGCAGGAACTGCACCGCGGCACGCACATCATGGACGGCCTCCGGGTAGGCCTTCCTGCCGTCCTTGATAAGGCGGTAATTCACGGAGAAGAGTGCGATGCCGTGCTGCGCAAGGTAAGGCCCCCAATGGCGGTGGAATACCGAACTGCCCAGTTGCCAGCCGCCGCCGTGAACGGCGACCACGGCCGGAAATTTTCCCGCGCCTTTGGGGAAATAAAGATCGCCGGTGATGGCGACACCGTCATGTTTCGCATATTCGATCCCGGCTTTCAATTCATGTTCCATGCGTTCTCCCTCGGTAATGCGTTTTAGCTATCAATAATCCTAAAAACGGAATAAATAAAGGCTATTCATATAGAGTATATATGCCTTATAACTTTACAATGTTCATAAATATAATTGCCGCAGTGGTTCAATCGGCCTGCAGCAAGCGCGCAAGCCAGACCGAAATAACCGCCGGCCGGCCCGCGCGAACCTCGGCCAACCCGCGCCGCAGCGCGCCGGGGACTTGCGCAGGATCGCGCACATTCTTGCCATAAGCACCGGCCGCTTCGGCTTCGCGGGCAAAGTCGATGGGCGGATCGAAGTAACCGCCTTCAAATCCGGCCTTCGCCGCATAACCGTTCTGATATGCACAGGTAGGGATTGAGCGAGATGCTGTGGGTCACCATGCAGATGGTGTACCCGTCAGGCGTGGCCTTAGCGCAGGCATCGGTCGAAATATTGGTGTTGGCTCCCGCACGATTCTCCACCGTCAGGGGCTGCCCCAATTGTTTTGACACGACATCACCCAGCGTGCGCCCGACAACATCCACTGCGCTGCCCGGCGGCAGCGGAACCAGAAAGCGTATCGGCTTGTTCGGGTAGGTCTGTGCAATTGCACCGGCACTGGCAATGAAAATGGAAATAAGCGATGCGCCTGCCAGTGTCTGGGTAATGGTTTTCAAGATTTCCTCCGGTTTTTTCTGCATGGATATCAGTACTGCAGTTTACGGTAATGGTCTGTTTTTCGCCTGCAAGAATCCTACTCTGGGGTGATTCCCGCGCGCTCGACTATGGTCTTGTAGCGCCCGGTCTCGCTCTGGATAAAGGCCGATGTTTCCGCGGGCCCCATGCCAATGGGCGTATGCCCCAGTTCAACGATGCGCTTGCGTACTGCGGGATCGGCCAGAGCAGTGCGCGCCTCCCCGGCCAGCCGGTTGACGATGCGAGGGTCGGTTGCACGAGGCGCGGAGATTACCCACCAGTTGCCGACCAGAAGCTCAGGGAAACCGGCTTCCGCCGATGTGGGTACCTCGGGCAGTTCGGGATTGCGTTCCTTGCCGGCAATGGCCAATACTCGCAATTTGCCCGCCTTCACATGTCCTTGCACCGCAGTCAGCGAGGGAAAAGCCAGCTGTATTTCATTGGCCAGCAAGGCGGCGGTCATGGGTGCCGACCCTTTGTAGGGCACATGTACCAGCGTATTTCCCGCCAGCAGCGAGAACAGGGCGCCGCCTAGGTGCGTGCCAGTCCCCGAGGCCGGCGAACCATAATTGAGTTTGCCGGGATTGTTGCGCGCCAGCGCGACCAACTCTTTCAGGCTTGCGGCCGGAACGCCAGCGCTGACGACCGCCATCAAGGAGGCTTCGGCAAGCAGCGTAACCGGCTGTAGACCGACCAGGGGATCGAAGCCGAGATTTTTGAAAAGATGCTGGTTGACTGCGTAATTCGCCGCGGGAGCGAGCAGCAGGGTGTAGCCGTCTGCCGCGGCCTTGACCACATCCGCAGTGCCGGCATTGCCACCGGCGCCGGGCCGGTTGTCGAGGATGAATCGCTGCCCGAGGCGTGCCTCCATTGAAGGTGCCAGCAAGCGGAATATCACATCCCCGACACCGCCTGCGGCCGAGGGGACGACCAGCCGGATCGGTTTTGTTGGCCAATCCTGCGCCTGGGGGCCGCTATGCATCCCCAGTATCGTCGTCAACAGCGCCGCCAACATTGCAATGGCTCTGGTCATGATGATCCTCCCTGTAGTCATTCGTGATGTGTATGGCGTACAAATCCCTATGATTGCCATCCGCTTAGCTGAGCGAGGAGTGCGTCGCAATTGCCGGGCAGCGAGTTACCGCGCCATGCTACGTGCTGATCCGGACGGATCAAAGCAAAATCGGACGCGTAGAGCTCCCGTGCAGCAGACATTCCGGGCACAAGCACCGTCAGCGGTATGCCACGCGCTCGTGCTGCCGCTTCCAGGGCGCTGGTATCCAACGCGGCATTGCCCAGTTTGAGCAGTGTAAACCCGCGACCAAAATGATCAAATAGCGATGTACGGTCAGCGCACCAAAGATGCGGCGCGCGTCCACCCGGGCAGGCACTGGGCGTGTAATTCACCGGATCATCAGCAGGCGGCGTTGCGCCATTGGCGACCACGATGGGCGAGGCGTCGTAGCGCGCACCCAATTGAATTCCAAGGCAATGAAATTCCTCGCCGAACAAGGCAAGGCGGGCGACCGCTGCCTGCCGTGCCAAATCGCCAGCGGGTGAATCATCTTCGATGGCGGCGTCGATCGGCAGATTGCCGATACTTTTTCCCAATGTCTTTGCCGCCTGGGTATTTCGCAATGCAATCGGCCGGCGCTCGTTCTCGTAGCTGGCTAGCAGCTTCGGGCCTCCCCAACCGTGCATGCGCGCAGCCAACTTCCAGCCAAGGTTGGCGGCATCATCCACCCCGGTGTTCATCCCGAATCCACCCACCGGTGTGAACAAGTGAACGGCATCGCCCGCCAGCAGCACGCGACCTCCACCAAAAGACTCTGCAACCAGGGCCTGGCCTGCCGTCCAGGTCCAGTGGCCCAGGAATTCCGGCCCCACGTCTTCGCCGACCAGTGCGTGAAAGGCGCTGGCAATTCTCGCGGCGTCGGGCTGCTCATCCAAGGTAGTCAGGCGCGTGTTGAAAAGAAACTCGCCGCGGCCATCCACCGTCACAATATTGCCGCGGATATCCGGGTTCAGCGCGTAGTACTGCCAAGCGCGCGTGCGCAGCACTTTTCGGTACAAGCCGGGTGCACGCACATGGGTCGACACCATGGGGCCCCCCATGAAATCCTGATGCTCCGGCGTTTCGCCCTGATAGCGGATAGCCAGTTTTTTTCGAACCAGGCTCTGTGCGCCATCACAGCCCACCAGGTAGGCGCCTGTCAGGGTTTCAC
>JBCKLP010000099.1:0-8852 GCA_038903735.1 Burkholderiales bacterium
AAATGCATCCGAATTGTCAATTGTTGCAGAATAATCACCTTCCCGGATAAAAGCCCTTGATGCCCATACCAAGGCGCTCACGGCTGTACATCACCGCATTGCGGTCCCAGGCAAGGCCGATATGGTTGCCCGCGGCGTGTACATCACGGAATGTGCGCTGCAACTGGTTATCGAGAAACATGCCCGTGCCACCGGCGGCTTCGAACAGCCGGGTGACGGCGCGCTGCGCGAGCTTTACGCCGTAAGCCCCATTGCGCGAGGCAAGCGCCAGGTCGTGCTCGTCGGTGTAAGCGCCAGTGGCGAGCTTGTCCATGATGGCGCGCGCGGTGCCCAGTATCAAGCGGCGCGCGGCCTCGACTTCTGCAGCGGATTCGGCGAGGCGCAGTTGCAGGCTCTCTGAGTCTGCCATGCGCTGTCCGCGCACCATCTTCGTGCGCATGGTTTCGGCAAAATCCTCCACCGCGCCTTCGGCCGCGCCCACTGGCACCGAGGCCAGCGCCATCCCTGCGATGCCCCGCTGCGGCATGCGATAGACGGGAGCCTTGTTCACCAGCGAGCCCGGCGTTTTCCCTTCGAACACCAGATTCTCGTCGAGCACGCGGTGCTGCGGCACGAACACATTGTCCAGTTCAAAGTCACAACTGCCGGTGCCCGCCAAGCCCACCGCATGCCAGTTGTCGATGATGCGCCGATCCTTCGCCGGGATCAGCATCAGGCCGGGGTAGGGCGGCGCGCCCTCGCGCGGCACGAAGCCACCGATGAAGCTCCACTGCGCATGCTCTACGCCGCTGGAGAAATGGTAGCGGCCCGATACCCGCACGCCGCCAGGTGCAAGCTCCACTTTGCCGCTGGGGGCGTAGGAGGCCGACACCACCACACTGGAGTCCTGGTCCCAAACCTCATGCTGTGCCTCATCGGAAAACAGCGCCACCACGCAGCTGTGCTCGCTGAAGACGTTGCTCACCCAGGCCTGCGAGGCGCAGCCGTGCGCCAGTTCCATGGACACCGCGCAGATGGTGTCAAGCCCCATTTCCAGGCCGCCAAAGCGCGCCGGCTGGCAGATACGCGGAAACTGCGCGGTGACGATCTCGGCGATGGTTTCATCGGAAACCTGGCGCGCGGATTCGGCTGCAGCCGAGCGTTCACGCCATATTGGCACCAGCGCCCTGGCGCGCGCGACGAGGTCTTCTGTGGTCAATGAGGGCATGGTTTCAGCATGGTGATTGCAATGCGGGATGGGAGCGGGCTGCGGCGAAGCGTACACCAATCCGCAGCGAGTCCGCTGCCATCGACAGGCGAAAAAAGGGGGCGACGCGCGCCCCCTTTTCAATACAAGGATGAGGCGTTCTAGCGTGCCGCGAAGCAGTAGAACAATCCGTCACCACCGGATCCGCGCAGCGCTTCCTGGCTGCAACCGCGCGATCCGTGCGAGTGGTTCCATGACTTGGCAGCAAGGTGCTCGGACAGTCCCGCACGATCGTGGTGGCCTACGTTGGCCGAACCGTCGGCAGTGCTCTTGGTCCAGTTGCCGCAGGTGGTGTCGGCAATCACCTGGAAGGCGCGGCCCTGCGAGTCGGAACCCGTCAAGATGTCGTGCCGGTTGGGCTTGTCACCGCGGCCGTTCACCACTTGGCCTTTCTCGGTGAGTATGGTCTGCTTGGTGAGCTTGTTCTGATCCGAATGCAGATCGTCCAGATTTTTCGCGATCATCTCGCCCTTGGCGTTGTACCAGGGGCCGTTGCCTATGCGGTCACGCGCATTCACCTCCTTTTTGCCGGTGCTTTGCACCGTGCTCAGGTAGGCCTGCCACTTGCGGTTGCCCGCGCCGGCTTCCTTGGCCAGTCCTTGGCAATGCTTGTCGGCGCCGGCGAGGCCCCCAAGATCAGCGCCCTTGCCAGGTCCGTTGCTGGTGACGAAAAAATTCATTTTCTTGTCTGGAACGCCTTGCTGGGCGAGCGCGGATGCGCTCAGGCCGGTGATGGCCAGGGCCATGACTGTTGCAGCGATGGATTTTCCCATTGGTTTCATTTGCAGTCTCCTCGTTGATGTTTGGATTGCCACTGCTCACGCCGGGGCAGTGTTGCTGACAGGCTAACAGCCCATTGGCGAAAATGCATTCCTGAATCTGCAAATATCCTTCGGCAATCTTCCTGCAGCCGGAACAGCCCGCTCAACGGGTATTGGACATGGAGTCCCGGTTCCAGAGCTGCTGGCGCCAGTGGCGGGTGATGAGCGGGATGCAGGTGAGACCGAACAGGCAATACAACGTTGCCGTCATTGGGTAGCCGAGCCATCCGATCAGGGGGCCCGCCAGCAGCAGGCCCGGCACGTTGGCGTAGATCATCAGCATGCGAATGCCCATGACGCGGCCTCGATACTGTGGTTCGGAATGCCGCAGGAGGATGGTGGCCATGCTCACCATACCCAAACTTTGCGCTATCCCCCCGAAAAAGAGCGCGATTGCACCGCTCAGCGGGCCGGGCAACTGCGCGAATATCAGTATCGCGATGTGCCAGCCCGATGCCGCAATGATCATCAGCCGCGCCGGGCTGAGAAAGGTATTGAAATGACTGAGCATCAGGGAACCGAGCAGGGCGCCGGAGGAGGCGCTGGCCACCAGATAGCCCAGCGTGGTCTGGCCGGCACCGTAGACATCCTTGACCACAAAGGGCAGCAGACTGTGAAACAAGGGAAACGCCGTGGTGTTGACCAGGAGGGCGAGGCACATCACGCCGCGCAGGTGCGGCGTATTCCAGACATAGGAGAGGCCCGAGCGCAGATCCTTCCAGGCCGAGGGGGCATCCGCCGCGCGCACGGGACGCGTCGTGCTGCTGTCGCTGCGCGTCCGCCCGGCAAGAAAGACAAGAACGGTGCTCAAAATGTACAGGCCGGCGACCGCCACATAGGCGTAGGCCATTCCCAGTGTGGCCACCAGTCCCGCGCCGGTGAGTGCGCCGGCGATGCGCGCGCTGTCCTGGGTGGTTCTCTGTATGCCCATCGCGCCCATCAACTGGTTGCCCCGCATGATTTCGCCTATCACGGTGTTGCGAGTGCCGAGGTCCGAGGGGCGCACCATGCCCATCATGGCGGCGATGCATAGCACCAAAACCGGCGTCAACACGCCGAGGAAGGCGCAACTCATCAGCGTGAGGGCGAGCAGCGCATAGAAGGCGCGCATGGCGGTGAGGAGATTGCGATGGCCCACGCGGTCGCCCATGACGCCGAACATGGGCGCGAACAGGGTTCCCAGGAACTGCAGCGAGGCGAAGATGGTGAGCATCAGCACTGATTCGGTTTCGACCAGCACGTACCAGCCAAGAATCAGCGTTTCCATCTCGAAGGCAAACGAAGTGCTAAGGTCCGAGGGCCACTGGTAGCGAAAGCTGCGCACCCGAAATGGCGCAAACATCGCGTTGCGGGCAGGCGTATTCAAGGCGCGCGTGTCCGCGTCCATGGTGCTATTAAATCCGGGAGGGCTAGATTGCGGTTCCAGGCCAGCGGTGCTCGGGGCTGGACAGGTCGAAAATAACGCCATCGGGCCCGCGGTATTTTGTCTCCGCCTGCATCTCCAGCGTGGGCGCCTTGTGAAAAGTGGCGCCGCATTGCTTGACGTGCTCGCCCCAGGCATCGACATCATCGACCACGAAACCCATAGGGTGCAGGCCGGTGAAATCCTTGCCGCGCTCATCACCCGCCATGTCGTCGGTGGGAAATTTCAGCAGGGTGATGTTGACCACGCCGTCCGCAAGGCTGACCGCCACTTCGTTCTCCCGCAGGCGGCTCATGGAGAAGGCCTTTTCGTAGAACTCGGCGCTGGCCTTGAGATCGGATACGGTGATGGCGAGGTGGCGCAGCTTGGCCATGTTTGTCGGCTCCCTTGTTTGCGGCTGTGCGCGTTTCGCTGCATTGTACGTCCCCTCACGCGCACCCGTGGCCGGCGCCTCGCTGGGCGGGTGGCTCGCCATGGAGATTGCCACACGCGATGCCTTGCGCATCCGCGCAATGACGCTTCATGCTTTTGCCCATCGTCACGGCCGCGGCGCGAAGACGGTCAGGGAGACACTGATCGGCTACGTGAAAGAGGCAGGATTGGGCAAGCTGCTGGCTCTCTTGCAGTTCGGCACCCTGCCGGCTGATCTCACCCGGCGCAACATGGAGCGTTTCACCGAAAGCGTCATGCCTGACCTGCGCAAGGCGGCCAAAGAATTTCACGGCGAAACGGTGCTCTGAGCGGGGCATGCCGGGTTTTGATTACCAGTCGCGCTGGTATTCAGCATCCCAAGCCCTGGGCGAGCTAGGCGTTCTTAAAGAAACAAGGGGCTATGCGTCACTCCAGTGCAAGCAGGAGCCTAAAAATACAGTCCCGCAAGTTTTGTTTCTTGTGAGCTGATTGCGGCGTTCGCCGCAATGACGGGGTGGAGATGTCCCACCGTCACCCCGGCCAATGACAAGAAACTGTCACCCCGGCCTCCGAGCCGGGGTCTGGTTACTCGGGCACCGACTGGATTCCGAACTGCGCGTCAAAATGTGAACCGACCCGGTCGGCCTCTGTCCCGTCATGCCTGCGATGCAGGAATTCAAGGCATGGCAATTGCCGTACTGCACCATGACTTTTTCCCGCGGACGCTTTAGTATGGCGGCCCGATCACGAGGAGACCGACATGACCCAATTTGTGCTGAACGGCAAACCGGCCGAATCGCGCCAGCCACCGGATACGCCCTTGCTGTGGGTGATACGTGACGAGCTGGGACTCACCGGCACGAAATACGCTTGTGGTATAGCCCTCTGCGGGGCCTGCACGGTGCACCTGGATGGCGCGCCCGCGCGCTCCTGCTCGACGCCGGTGTCGGCTGCCGAGGGCAAGAAAGTCACCACCATTGAGGGACTGTCTGCCAACAGCAATCACCCCCTGCAACTGGCCTGGGTGGCCGAGCAGGTGCCGCAGTGCGGCTACTGCCAGTCCGGTCAGATCATGCAGGCAGCGGCGCTGCTTGCCACCAACAAGAAGCCTACGCGCCGGCAGATCGTGCAACACATGGACGGGAACCTGTGTCGCTGCGGGACTTACAGCCGCATCGTGAAGGCCATTGAACGCGCGGCGAAGGGGGCCTGATCATGAAAAAACATGAAAATATCGAATTGATCGGCATCAAGGTCAGCCGCCGTGAATTCCTCGGCGCCTCGGCGGGCTTGAGCGTCGCAGTAACCCTGGGCTTGGGCGGAGTGCTGTCCTCGCGCGACGCGCTGGCGCAGCAGAAGCGCAGCTTCAATGCCTATATCTCGATTGCCCCGGATGGCACCATAACGATTCAATCACCAGCGCCGGAAATGGGGCAGGGCATCAAGACCACGCTGCCCATGATCGTCGCCGAAGAGCTGGATGCCGACTGGAGCAAGGTGGTGGTCGAGCAGTCGCCGATCGCGGCACCTTTTGCTCATCCGATTTTCAAGGAACAGTTCGTGGTGGCCAGCGTCAGCACCTTTGGCTACTGGACGCCGCTGCGCATGGCCGGCGCGCAGACCCGCCGCGTGCTGATGGACGCCGCGGCGCAGCGCTGGAATGTGCCGGTCTCGAGCCTCACAACCGAGCCCAGCATGGTGGTGCACGCTGCGTCGAACCGCAGACTGAGCTATGGCGAGATCGCTGCGTTCGCCACGCCGCCCGCGCAGATGCCCGCGCTCGATCCGGCCAAGGATCTGAAGTCGATGAAGGATTACCGCATCCTCGGCAAGAACATTCCGCGCGTGGATGCGCCGGCCAAAGTCAATGGCAGCGCCAAATACGGTATCGATGCCCGCATCCCGGGCATGCTTTACGCCACCATGGCGCGCGCCCCGGTGCGCGACAGCGGTCCGGTGTCCTCCAATGCCGAGGCGATCAAGAAAATGCCCGGCGTCACCCACGTTCTCACACTGGATAACGGCATCGCCGTGGTGGGAAGCAGCTTTAACGCCGTGGTCAAGGGGCGGCGCGCGCTGAAAGTGGTCTGGCGTGACGGCCTGCCGGGCGACGGGCTGTATTCCGATCTGGACCTGCAGGACTATGTGGAGCATGGACGCCAGGAATTCCGCCCTGCCCAGGATTTCCGCATTACCGGTGATGCCGCCAAGGCCATCGCCGGGGCTGCAAAAGTGGTGACCCGCGAGTATCTGACTGATCATGCCTATCACGCGCAGATGGAGCCGTTCAACACCATGGCCGATGTGCGCGGTGATACGGCCGAGATCTGGGTGGGCACCCAGGCGCCTACACGCACGGTCAATGGTGTGGCCGCCGCGCTCAAGACCACACCGGACAAGGTGAAGCTCAACCTGCAGTACCTGGGTGGCGGCTATGGCGGGCGCACGTTCTGGGGTATCTCGGTGGATGCGGCGTTGATCTCCAAGGCGGTCGGCAAGCCGGTCAAGCTGTTGCTGACGCGAGAGGACGATCTGGCCACAGGTAATTTCCGCCCGATGACCGCACAGAAGCTCGATGTCGGCCTGGATGCCGCTGGAAAAATCATCGGCTGGAAGCACCGTGTGGTCGGCGAGTCGCCCACCGATTACGTTCATTTTCCGGGCCGTCTTGCAGCCCAGGGCAATCGCGACACGATTTTCATGATGGGCGCGGAATTGCCTTTCTACAAGATCGAGCACCACCGCTCCGAGCATGTCATGGAAAAACAGCGCGCCCGTACCGCCGCCTACCGCGGTATCGGCTCGGGCTACACCAAGTTCGCCATTGAGTCGATGCTGGATGAGATTGCGCACGAGACCAAGCAGGACCCGGTGCAGTTGCGCCTTTCCCTGATGGAGTTCCCGCGCGCCCGGGCCCTGGTCCAGAAGGTGGCGGAGATGTCCAAGTGGGGTAGCAAGCGCGCGAATACCGCGCTCGGTATTGCCTTTGCGGAATACGGCCCGAACATCAAGATATCTTCGATGATTGCCACTGTGGCGGAAGCCTCGGTCGACAGAAAAAGCGGGGTCATCCGCGTGCACAATGTGTGGGTGGCTGCCGACGCGGGACTGGCGGTCAATCCGGATGGCATCAAGTCGCAACTGGAGAGCAGCATCGTCTGGGGCCTTAGCTGTTGCCTGAAGGAGCGCATCAGCATGGTGAAAGGCGTGGTGCAGCAGTCCAATTACCACGACTACCCCATTCTGCGCATGTCGGAAACGCCGGAGATGCACGTGGAGATTCTCAGCTCCACGCCGCTGCCGACCATGGTGGGTGAGCTTGCGGTGCCCGGTGTCGCCCCGGCGGTGGCTAATGCCATCTTTACGCTAACCGGCAAGCGCCTGCGCCATATGCCGATGACGCCGCAGCGGGTATTGGCGGCGCTCAAGGCCTGATGCGCTACCGCAACGCCGGGCGCTTCGTGACAAGAAGCGCCTGGGCGGGGGCCGTTAACAGGTAGCCGCCCGGGTCCGGGCGGCAATCGTTTTACATTCGAGTGATTTCCGATAGGGAGGTGCCATGCGCAAACCTACCAAGTGGTTCCTCATGTTGTCCGTGCCGCTGGCCCTGCAGTCCGCAGCGGCGCTCGGACAGGCGTATCCAATCAAGCCGGTCCGCCTCGTGGTGCCCTATGCCGCGGGCGGCGCGACCGATTCCTATGCGCGCGTGCTCGGACCCCGCTTCAGCGAGGCCTGGGGGCAGCAGGTCATCGTGGAGAACCGTCCTGGCGCGGGTGGCAATATTGGTGCTGCCATCGTCGCCAAGGCGACGCCGGATGGCTATTCCATCCTTCTGAATACTTCGGGGCAGGCCATCGCCCCGGCGCTGTACCGCAAGCTCACCTACGATCCTGCGAAGGAATTGCAGCCGGTGATGATGCTGGTGCGCGGGGTGCAGATCCTGACGGTGAGTCCCGGCGTGCCTGTCAATAACTTCAAGGAACTGCTGGCGCTGATCAAGGCGCAGCCGGGCAAATTCAATTACGGATCGACCGGCGTCGGATCGGGGCCGCACCTGGCCGGCGAATTGTTTCGTTCACTTGCCGGCGTGGATATCGTCCATGTGCCCTACAAGGGTGATTCCGGACTCACGCCGGCGCTGCTCGCCAATGAAGTGCAAATGGCTTTTCTTCCCTCGGCTGCGGCCACTTCGCTGATACGCGCGGGCAAGCTGCGGCCGCTGGCGGTGGCCAGCGCCACGCGCACGGTGTTTCTGCCGGACGTGCCCACGCTGGCCGAAGCCGGCGTGGCGAACTACGAGCTGAGCACCTGGTCGGGCCTCTTTGTCACCGCCGGCACGCCGCGCGACATCGTGCACAAGATCAGCAACGAGGGCGTACGCATCATCAAATCGGCCGAGATGCAAAAGAATCTGACCAACTGGGGCGTCGAGGCGCTGGGCGTCGGTGTAGAAGGATTTGAGGTGCGTTTCAAGGCCGACATCGAGAAATTTGCGAAACTGATACGCGACGCCGGAATTCCGCAGACCGATTAGACAGCAGTATGTTGAAAAATGCGCCGTCACCCCGACGAATGCCGGGGTCCAGAATTTGTGATCGCATTGAATCAAGGATTTACCTGATTCCGGCGTTCGCCGGTATGACGATAATTGCCGTCCAGCTCCGCTTTTCAACAAACTGCCAGGGTCTAACAGAACCCAGTCTGCGGGTAACGCGAGCCGGCCAAGGCTCGGCACTTCGCTTAATCAGCATTCCCAATGCGCGGGCAGCGGGCAGTTCCTCAGCCCGTCAACCCGTCAGCCCCAGCGTATTGGCCGCGAACAGGGAATCCACGCTGACGCGCTTGGTAATAATGCCCTGCTCAAGCGCGTAATCGATCACCTCGCCAACCGTCTGCCGGTTGGCTTCGAGCCCATAGGGCAGGGGGTCGCGGCCGGTGATCTGCATCACGC
>JBCKLP010000100.1:0-8781 GCA_038903735.1 Burkholderiales bacterium
TTTTTAGGTTCAACTTTCAACCCTTAAACCCTTTTCTCCGTTTGCTTGAAACTCGCAGCCTGCCGGCGCGCGCTTACTTGACACCCTGGTTAAACCCGCTTATTCCACGCTTACGCCCGATTTCTTGACCAGGTCCTGCCAGCGCACGTACTCCGTCTTCAGGTAGGCGGCGAACTGCTCCGGCGTATTGCCGCCCACTCCCATCCGCTGCTTGGTGTAGAACTCCTGCAGGGCGGGAGTGTTGAGGACCTTGATGACGTCGCCGTATATCTTGGCGACAATGTTGCGCGGCATGCCGGCCGGGCCGACCAGCGCGAACCAGGTGCCGGCCTCATAGCCCGGCACGCCGGACTCGGCGATGGTAGGCAGGTTCGGAAAGGCGGGGATGCGCTTAGGCGTGGTCACTGCGATGAGCTTCACCTTTCCCGCATGGGCGAGCGCTTCGGTAAAACCGACCCCTACCATCATCATCGAGATCTGCCCTCCCTGCAGCGCCGCCAGCGCCGGTCCGGCGCCCTTGAAGGGCACGTGCAGGATGTCGATGCCGAGCAACTTCGTCAGATAATCGACGCTGATGTGGGCCGAGGACCCGAAGCCGCCATAGGACAGCGCTCCCGGCTTTGCACTGGCGAGCGCCACCAGTTCCTGGAACGTGTTCGCCGGCACCGAGGGGTGCAGGAGGATCCCCCAGAGATGGTGCATCAGCACCGTGATCGGGGTGAAGCCGTTCACCGCATCGTAGGGCAGCTTCGTGTAGAGGTGCGGGTTTATGACCCAGGTGGAAGCTTCCGAGACCAGCAGGGTGTAGCCGTTCGGCGCCGACTTGGCGACGAAGTCCGCGCCGATGATCTGGTTCGCGCCGGGACGGTTCTCGACGATGATGGGCTGGCCCCACAGTTCGGCGAGCCGCGTGGCGATCAGCCTGGCGAACAGGTCGGTCACGCCGCCGGGCGAAGTCGGCACAACAATTTTCACCGGCTGCGACGGAAACGCCTGCGCGCGCACTAACGCGGGTGCCGCAGCGAGCAACGCTGCCATGGCAAACGGGAGCAAATATCTCGACTGTCTGACCATCCCGATTAACCACAGCCGATAGCTATTCAAGGCTTTAATTTCTACTAGCTTTAACATCTGGGCCGCCTCCTTGTGTATCCATAATAGTCCGCATCAAGTGTCCGGTTCGTGCTTTCTCCGTTTGCTTGAAACTCGAAGCAGGCCTGCCGGCGCGCGCTTGACTTACAGTCGGGCTCCGAGTCTGGCCGTCGAGGCGTCCGGCCGCATAACCAGGGTCGTCGCTCCATTCCCGTGCTCAATCGAAACGCGATATCCGTTCTCGATCATCGAGATGTACAGCCGCGCCGGCCGCTCTTGTACCTGGGCTCGCACCTCAGCGCCCAATCGCCCTGAGGGCGAAGTACTGCTCCCGGAGAAGGCCTGCTTGCTGAAAGGATCGGAATTTCAAAGCCACTTGCGGAAGTATTCCATGCCTTTCGCTCGTAGTCAATCTGGGCGGAATGACCACTTTTAGAATGGCTGGTGCCCGGCGGTCTGGAGAAGTCCTGTCAGGTGATCGCGGATGAAATGCTCCGGTTCGCAGATGACAAGTCCGCCGGCACGCGCGCATGCGCCGCGCATTTTCAGCAGATCCTTGTCGCGCGTGAGCAGGCTGGCCCCGGCACGCCAGGCCAGTTCGAGGAATTTCTGGTCATCACGATCCCGGCATTTGGGAAGTTGCCGAGGTCTTTCCTGCCGAGGTCTTTCCGTGGCTTGAGCGCCGCATTCCTGTATCAGGCGACGATAAGCAAGCAGCATGGCTTCCTGTGCCAGTGAATCAAGCTTGAATAGGGGGCGGATCAGTACCTGCCGGAGTTCTTCGCTGCATTCGCCGTCAGACAGCATTTGCACGCGCCCATCCGCCTGGGCGGCCTCAAGAGGCAGCACGCGAGGGTCCCGAAACAGCAATAGATCCAGCACCACATTGGTGTCCAGTACCACGCGCAGGTTCGAAATCATCCGCTCAGGCCCGGACAACGCTGATTGGCTCAATGCAAGGACGGTTTTTTCAACAATGCATTACGTTCGGCCGAGCGCACCACAATTTCATTCCGGGTGCCTTTGCGCAACAGCGTCAGCGTAATTTCCACGCCGGCGGGTCCCTGTTGCCAGATGCGGCGGAACACATCGGCCAGGCTGTCCGGACGGGTCCCAGCGACGCTGAGGATGACATCCCCCGGCCGCACCCCAGCCAGGGCTGCGGGGCCGCCGTCGGTTATCCCGCTGACGATTAATTGGGAATCCGCTTCAACCACATAAATACCCAGCCATGGCCTGCTCGGTCCCGAGGCCCTGCCGAACTTGAGAAGATCCTCGAGAATGGGCTTGAGGGCATCAACAGGTACGAACATATTGCCCTGCAGCGTCTGACCTTCCTCGCGCGCTTCCTGAACCAGCAGAGATCCTATGCCCAGCAGGCACCCATACTCGTCCACCAGTGCAGCACCGCTCCAGTGGGGGTGCGCGGGCGCGGTGAACAGCGCCTGATCCAGCACATATTCCCAGTTGCCGGCGAATTCCCGTTTGGCAACCACCTTTGCCTTCAGGGCATGCGACCTGCCGCCGTAGCCGATGACGAAAACCTCATCGTCGGTATCGATGCTCGCCAGAGATGCGAATTTCAGGGCAGGTAATTCAAGCCGCCCCAGGGGCTGCACCAGGCCCAAACCACTGGGTTGGTCATAGGCGAGCGCATGACCCTGCATCACTTTTCCTGAATGGGTGGTCAGCCAGATGGACTGCGCTTCGGTAATCAGATAGCCGATGGTCAGGATCAGACCGTCTTCGCGTATGACCACGCCGCTGCCACTGCGCTCGGTGCCCAGAAATGACGCGGTAAATGCGTCATCCGGGACCTCGGCGCGCAGTGCGAGCACTGCGTTCAGTAGCGCATCAAAGTCGCAATTCAGGTCCTTCGGATCTGGTTGCATATTGGGGAGGAACCCCCAGTTTTTGAATTCAGGCATAGGTCACAGGTTCACTCATGTTTCTTGTTGCTGAGGCGGCACAATTTACCAGCAATCGTCCGAAAAGCCTCAACGGCTTTTCTGTAATGCCAGACGAAAAGCGTCCCGAAATACGGGGTTGTAGAGGCGCTCAAAGTCCTCTGCATAGTCGGCGCCCCGCTCCATCTCCAGATCGACGAACACCGGCCCTGGTTCGGCAAGCAACTCGGGCAGGCGGCCTCGCCATTCCTCCAGATCGGTAATGCGATACGCGTTGCGGTAACCCGCCGCAAGGGCTAGGGCGGTGAAACTGAATTTGGCATTCACCGGAAGTGGAATCGAGCCATTGGTTTCGTAGCTTCCATTGCTGCACAGGCAATGCAGAAAATTGGCGGGCGCCGCATGCCCTATGGTGACCAGCGTCCCCAGGTTCATGAGCAGGCTACCGTCGCCATCAAGCACTATGACGCGCTTGTCCGGACGGCCCAGTGCCAATCCCAAGGCGTGCGAGGAGCCCTGCCCCATTGCTCCTGTGAACGTGTAATTCAGCGGATGCGGTGCGATCTGGATAAATTCCTGGGCCGCGCTGTAGACCGCCACCACCACTTCATCCTTGCGCTGTTCGCCAAGAACTTTGAGAAATTCATCGCGCTTCATCATCTTGGTGATACTCCGATCAGCAGAACCACCGGGGCAAGATCCGCATAGGACTTTTCAATTGCGGGACCTATTTTGGCGATGTCCCTATTGGTTTCCACCAGCTCGTGGCTTACTTCCATCGCATCGAGCACCGGTTCCACAATCCGCAGACCATATCGCCTGGACTGCGTGGGCGGCACGCCAGGCTCCTTGCCCAGTAGCCCCACCATCATGCAGACTGGATTTTTGCATTCCACAGCCACGCCGCGCAGGGCGTTTATCGAGTCGAGCAGGCCCGTGTACTGCATCAGCAGCAGGGCGCGATGGCCTGAGCTGTACAGACCCGCACAGATCGAGAGCCCCTCATCTTCCTTGCAGACCTGCACAACCTGAAAATCAGGGTCTTTCATCATGGGCTTGAGCAGGCCCTCGGTGGTGGTCCGGTCCGGCAAGGCAACGATAAATCGAATGCCTGCCTGTTTGATGGCCGCAATGATTCCGGCGGCGTTGAGTGCATCAGCCACGTCGCTGTTCCCCCTTGTTTATTGATGGTTGCGAGCGGCGGATTCAGGCGGCCGCATCGGCCGTCAAACCGGCCTGTTCGATGCCGAATACGCAGGCAGCCTCGTCTTCTTCACCCGTGCCGCCGCTGGCGCCGGCCGCGCCGATTATCTTCCCATCGGCATTCCTGATCAGCGCCGCGCCCGTTTGCGGCAGGAATTTGCCTTCGGCAGTAGATGCCAGGGTGAGGAAAAAATTGGGATTTCCTTTGGCGCGATTGCTTAGCGCCCGGCTGGATGCGCCCATGGCCACGGAGCCCCAGGCCTTGCCCAATGCCACATCGAAGCGAAACATGCTCGCACCATCCTCCCTCTGGGAGGCCTTGATATGCCCGCTCTCGTCGACGACCACAACACACAACGCGTTGATCTTCATCTCGCGCGCCTTCTCGATGGCTTTGTCGAGAATGGTGTTGGCCTGCTTCAATGTTAATTCAGACATACTGTCTCCTTCAATGCGGTGTTGGTTGTGCTGCCGGAAAATGGGTCCACGGAGCGCGAATTATGACTTGAATTCGCCGCTTCGCGGTGCCTGCATACCGGTACTTCTATGGGATCGTTCTCGAATGGAATGGGTCCTGGTACTTGCGGTCGGTCTGATCGCCGGCACTCTGGGAGGTATCGCAGGATTCGGCACTCCATCATGCTCCTGTCGCTGCTGCTCATAATTTTCGGTCCCCTGGAAGCTGTGCCCATGATGGCCATCACCGCGTTGATGGCCAATTTTTCACGGGCCGCAGTTTGGTGGCGGGAAATCGACTGCAAAGTCTGCGCCGTTTATGGCGCCACGGGCATCCCTTGCGCCGCGCTGGGGGCGGCGACATTGCTGAGTCTGAATTCCCGCACGATTGAATTGGCGCTCGCGTGTTTTTCGTGGTGATGATTCCGGCGCGACGCTGGCTGCAGGATGGCGGCTTGCGCATTGGCTTGTGGCATATGGCCATGGTCGGCGCGCTCATTGGTTTCCTGACTGGAATCGTCGTTTCGACAGGTCCGATCAATACCCCGTTTTTTCTCGCATTGGGACTGGTGAAAGGCGCCTATCTCTCCACCGAAGCCATGGCATCACTGCTCGTCTACGCCACCAAGGTGGCGGTGTTCAGCCAGTTGGGCGCGTTGACCTGGTCCATTCTCTGGAAGGGGCTGATTGTGGGCAGTTCGGTCATGGCCGGCTCCTGGCTTGCCAAGCGCTTCGTCCTGCGCATGGATGCAAGCCAGTTCCGCTTGCTGATGGACGGCCTGATGCTGATGGCAGGGGTGACGATGCTGCTCACCGCCCTGCTGTAAGCGCGGCGCAACAGCTCTCTCAGCCTTTCACGCGGTTCCTGTAATCCCCAGTACGGGTGTCGATCTCTATCTTGTCGCCGGTCGAGCAGAACAGCGGCACCGGAACCACGAATCCGGTTTTCAGCTTTGCGGGCTTGAGCACCTTGCCGGAGGTATCGCCGCGTATGGCAGGTTCCGTGTAAATGATTTCGCGCACCAGGGTCTGTGGTATCTCGACGGCAATGGGGCGCTCGTTGTAAATGACCAACTGTGCGGGCAGCCCTTCCTCAAGGTAATTCAGCCCGTCTCCCATGCTTTCCGCATCGACTTCGTATTGATTGAAATCGGCGTCCATGAACACATAGGAGGGTTCGGCAAAGTAGGAAAATGTGACATCCTTGCGTTCCAGCATTACCAGGTCGAATTTTTCGTCGGCCTTGAAGACGGCTTCCGTGGCGCTGCCGGAAAGCAGATTCTTCAGTTTCATTTTTACCACCGAGGCATTGCGGCCGGATTTGCTGAATTCGGCTTTCTGGACGACCTGCGGCTCCTTGCCGACCATGATCACGTTGCCTGAGCGAATTTCCTGAGCGATTTTCATGAGTTACCCGTCTTTTGCGAAGTCAAACCGTTAATTTTAGCCGTTCTGCACAGAAAAAAGCCAGATTTGTCGCCAGATCAGGCTTTTCGGCCCATGCACACTCCCATTCGGTGGCGTGGGCATGCAGGGTCTTCCGGTGTTTCTCCAGTTCAGGCCAGTATTCCACCAGAAATTGCCCAGACCCGTTCCAGGAGCGCCAGAATGCTGCCAAAGCACGCCCTGCAGCGGGCTCGGCGCTCTCTGTATAGACGGCGAGAAAAGCCTCCAGTTTGCGAAAATGTATTTCCTGGTCCTGAGGATAAATGTGCCAGACAAAAGGCGCAGCCGCCCATTGCGCCCGCACAAACGAATCCTCACCGCGGACAAAATTCCAGTCGCAACTCCACAGTAATTCGTCGTAGCGTGCTTGCGCGACAAAAGGAATCAAGCGGATTTCCAGAAGTCCGCGGTGCAAAGTGGCGCCGTTGTCCGCCCTTGAGTCGCCCGTTGCGCTGACAATCTGGTGGCGCAGGCGGCTCGGCGGCACCGCGGCAATCACAGGCGATCCGCCATTGCTCCAGGCATCCAGCAACGCAGACAGGTTCGGATTCTCGTAACCGAACAGGGACACTGTCTGTGCTTCGGGCTGTGGGGGATCGAAACCCAGGTCGCGCCAAAAGCCGATACGCCTCACGGGGTCGCCTTGAAAGGCCTTGCGTCTTGCCGACAGGCCGGCCTCGCGCAGCAGTCCGCCGCAGGCGTCGGTAAAGCCCGGAAAGAAGTAGTAGCGCTTGAGCGCCAGCCGCGGGTGGGGTGAAGGCAAGCCATGGTAGCGGGAGACCCAGGGCTCGGCACTGAGGTACTCAAGCACAATCCACAACGAGGCGGGGCTGCGCTGCGCCATGGCTTCGGTAAATTGTTCCGGCAGGCCGCAGCCGAATCCTTCGACCACGATATCGCCTGGATCTTCAAGCAGCATGGTCTGGGGCCAGCATCTGACTTCTACGCCATCCAGGACCTGGCTGGCGGCATCGCTATCCAGTTCCGGTCTAAGCAAGCCCAGTGCGTTGGGTTGATCCAGCCACAGACGCACCGCGTGCCCATGTTCATTAGCCAGTTGGCGAGCCAGGCGCCAGCACACTGCCGCATCGCCGAAGTTGTCGACTATCTTGCAGAAAATGTCATAACGCACAGGCTGGAAACTTTTTTTTAAACAGCGCTTAGGCTTAATTAATTCGCTGATCAGACTCTGCCTGAGTCCTGGCAGCGAGCCCTGCTCTACCGGCACGCCGTGCCGACAACAGCGGTATCTGCACCAGCGCGACACCGGCCAGGGTCAACAATGCCCCGGCAATCGAAATCGCCGCCGGAGTCTCATCCAGCCAGATCCAGGCGATAAGAAACGCCACCGGCGGCAGCAGATACAAGGCACTGGAGACCTGTGCCACCAGCAGATGAGTCAATGCGTAATTCCACAGTACCGATCCCAAGGCCGCGGGAAACAAGGCAAGAAATATCACTGAAACAATGACGTCACGCGGTGCATTTATCAATTCGGATACGGCGCCCGGCCAGAATACCAGCATGGGCAGGGTTCCCAGCACCAGTATCCAGACAGAAATATCCACCACACGGTAGCGTAACAACAGCGGTTTTTGCATGACCGCACTCACCGCGAACAAAAGCGCTGCCACCAGGAGTAACAAGGTGCCGGGCTCAAATACCCATTCACCGCGCTCACCGAAGGCGATCATCACCACGCCTCCCAGGCCGGCCAGCATTCCGACCCAGCCGACGCCGCCCAGTTTCTCGTTCAGCCATAAGGCACCCAGTATTGCCGCAAATATGGGGGCCGTATCGATAATCGCGGCCGCGGGCCCGGAGGAGACGCTGCGCATGCCGTGATTGAATGCCATTTGATAGGCGAATCCGGTGATGAGACCGAGCGGAATAAGCACGACCAGATCCTCCCGCTTGGGAAATCTCACCTTGCAGCGCGCCGCCCAAATCAGCAATGCCAAAGTGGCCAGGGTGAACCGGGTCACCATCAGGTGTTCCGGCGTCATTGACAGCAGTGCCAGGCGCGTGGCGGGAAATGCGCCTGCCCAAAGCAGCACCGTCAGGGCCAGTGCGGCGTAGGCGAGCCGGACAGGAGTTTGCGAATTGGATGTTTGCATTGCGCCTGAAAACGGATTGTGCAGCCCCCTGTTACGAGACTGCGAATAGCATTATGCAGGTTCTGGATGGCGCGGATTAAGGATGCGGATTGACCGCTCGGTGCGAGCCCGTGCAACAGGGGCCAGGCTTTTGGCGCGTACAAAAAAAAGCAGGGCAATGCCCTGCTTTTTAAAGAACTGGAAGAAATATTATTTCTTCGCCTTGTCGTCCTTCTTGTCGTCCTTCTTGGCGTCCTTCTTGTCGTCCTTCTTGTCGTCCTTCTTGTCGTCCTTCTTGGCTTCTTTCTTGTCGTCCTTCTTGCCGTCCTTCTTGGCATCATGGGAAGTGGCAAACACGACGCTGGTGGACGCGGCGAACATCATGGCCATTACAACAGTCATCAGTTTCTTCATTGGTATAGCTCCTCTGTTTCCTCAATTGATTAAATTACCCATGGTGCTCCCAATGGGCGGTCGCCATGCTATCAGCAACCTGCCCTGTTTGCGATTATTTGTTGGGGCACCGAGCGAGTAACGTCCGCCGCAGGATTGCGTCGACGCGGCGGCAATATATCAATAAA
>JBCKLP010000101.1:0-8750 GCA_038903735.1 Burkholderiales bacterium
GATTGATCGAGTGGCCATGTCAAATACCCTCAAGCATGACGCGGCGAACCAGCCGCAGGCAGTACCCGGAACCGAGGCAGTTGCGGAAGCCGATTCCTTTTCCACCGGCATATTGCCATCGCAGGAACTGGAGAATCTGGTCAGGGCGTCGAAGGAAATCCGCGCGCTGAAGCCCATCGAGGCGGACCAGATCCAGCCGGCGAGCCTCGATCTGCGCCTGGGGCCGATTGCCTACCGCGTGCGCGCGAGTTTCCTGCCCGGCAAGAACGCGACGGTCATGCAGCGGCTGCAGGAGCTGACCATGCACGAGATGGACATCAGCCGGGGCGCGGTGCTGGAGCGCGGCTGCGTCTATATCGTGCCTTTGCTGGAGGGCCTGGCGCTGAAGCGGCGCACCTCGGCCATGGGTAATCCCAAGAGCTCCACCGGCCGGCTGGACATCTTCACGCGCCTGATCACCGATTACGGCACCGAATTCGACCGGGTCCGCGAGCAGTACAACGGGCCCTTGTACGCGGAGGTCTCGCCGCGCACTTTCAGCGTGCTGGTGCGCGAAGGCTCAAGGCTCAGCCAGTTGCGCATCCGCCGCGGCAACCCGCCGAATACGGACGAGAAACATCGCGAACTGCAAAAGGAACATCTGCTGGTGGGCTCCATCCCGCTGGAGGACATCCGCGACGGCGTGCCGGTTTCGGTGGATGTGCTGGGCGAGCAGTCCGGCGGCATCATCGGCTACCGCGCCAAGAGCCACTCGGGGCTGATCGACATCGACAATGTGCGCCACTACGAGGTGCTGGATTTCTGGGAGCCGGTGCGTGCGCCGCGCAAAGGCGGGCTGGTGCTCGACCCGGCAGATTTCTACATTCTCGCCTCGCGTGAAGCGGTGCGCGTGCCGCCCAACTACGCTGCCGAAATGATTGCCTATGACACCCTGGTGGGCGAATTCCGGGTGCATTACGCAGGGTTCTTCGATCCTGGCTTCGGCGACCCGGAAGCCGGTGGCGAGGGTTCGCGCGCGGTGCTGGAAGTGCGCTCCTTCGAAGTGCCCTTCATCATCGAGCACGGCCAGATCGTCGGTCGTCTGGTCTACGAGCGCCTCACCGCCAAACCCAATGTGCTATACGGCCGCAGCCTCAAGTCCAACTACCAGAAACAGGGTATCGCCCTGTCGAAGCACTTCAAAAATTAAATGGGGTCAGTGTAAGATTAATTTTGACGCTGACCCAGGCACCATTCGCCTTCGCAATTAATCTTACACTGACCCCATTTAATCAGAGCATGGCTGACCCGCCATCGACGGCCAGGGTCTGCCCGGTCATGAAGGCGGCGTCATCGCTGGCGAGGAAGCTCGCCGCGCCGACCAGGTCCTCAGGTCTTTCGTCGCGCTGGATGGCGCGGGTGCGGCGCTGCACGCCGAGGCTCTCCTCGTACATGCCGCCGTGCTGTATGACTCCGTCAGACAATGTCAGCCCGGGGGCGATGGCATTGACGGTGATGTTGTCCTTGCCCAGTTCGCGGGCCAGCGAGCGGGTGAGCGCGATCACCGCGCCTTTGCTGGTGACGTAATGCAGGCTGCCGGGCACGCCTTTCAGTGCGGTGCCCGAGGCCATGTTGATGATGCGCCCGCCGGTGCCCTGTTTCCTCATTTGCGGCACCACTTCGCGGCAGAAGAGGTAGGTGCCGAGAACATTGACATTCATCATGCGCGTCCACTCCTCCACGCCGATGTTCTCGAACGGCCCGTGAGTCATGGTTGCAAAGAATGCCGCGTTGTTGATGAGAATGTCGATGCGACCCATGGCAGCGAGCCCTTCGGCCACCGCGCGTTTCACTTCCTCTTCCTTCGAGACATCGACCTTCACACCCACCGTGCGCACACCCAGTTTGGCAATAGCTGCTGCCGCCGTGTCCGCTTTTTCGATGTCGGCGATGATGATGTCCGCGCCATCCGCGGCAAGGCGTTGCGCGAAGGCAAAGCCCAGCCCCTGGCCGGCGCCTGTGATCAATGCTGTTTTTCCCTTGAGTCGCATGTGTATCCTCCATTTTTCAGTCGGCCTTCGATCCGGCATTGGAACATAAAGCGCAGGGCTGCTGTTTCGCGGTACGCTTGGCGAGCGCGCCTGCGCGGCGCAGCAATCAAACAACAAGGAGTAATACGGATGAGCACGCACCAGCACGGTGACCATGAGCACGATCACGGCGACGACCACGCCGGTCACAGCCACGAACACGGACATTCGCACGAGCATGGCGACGCAGGCCACACCCACGCCGGACATTTGCCTGATTTTCATGATTTCGTCCCGCCGCCCACCCATCCGAAGATAGCGCCGCTGCTCGATCGCGATGCGCACCAGCATGGCGAGGCGGGTCTCAACAATCCCAGGGTGCGTTCGCTGCTGATCGATACCTGGGAGAATAATTACCAGCAGCCCTTCAAGGGCCTCACCGCCGACGGGCAGGTGCAGCCCGGCATATTTTCCCTGGGCCCCAACGGCGCGCCCGGCGAGGCGATGGTGGCTGCCACCGGGCGCCTGCTCAGCCTGCTTTCTCCGGCGGATCGTCAGACGCTTTGCTTTCCCGTGGACGCGCGCGAGTGGCGGCGCTGGAACAACACCGAGATGTACCTTTTCAAATACGGATTGCGGCTGGAGGAGGTGAGCCTGCCGGTCGGCAAGGCGATTCTCGACGTGGTGCGCGAAAGCCTGTCGGCCAAGGGCTACCAGAAAATCCGCGATGTAATGCGCCTGAACCACTATCTGGGCGAGCTGATCGGCAACACCCGTGTGTTCGGTGAATGGAGTTTCAACTTCACCCTGTTCGGCGAGCCCTCCGCGAGCGAGCCCTGGGGCTGGCAGTTGATGGGGCACCACCTGGCGCTCAACTGCATGGTCATCAACGGGCAGATGGTGCTCTCGCCGACCTTCATGGGCGCCGAACCCAACTATGCCGACAGTGGCCAGTTCGAGGGCGTGCGCATTTTTCAGGACGAGGAGCGCATGGGGCTCGAGCTCATCCTCCAGCTCGACCCGGCGCAGCGCGCGCAGGCCATCGTGCGCCACTCCAATCTCGGGCCCGACCAGCCGCCCGGGCGCTGGCATCCCGCCGACCAGTTGCATGTGGGCGGCGCGTTTCACGACAACCGCATCGTGCCCTATGAGGGCGTGAATGCGGCAAGCTTTTCAGCCGCGCAGAAGCAGCACCTGCTCGATCTGGTGGCCTCCTACGTGATGCCTCTGCCAGATGGGCCGCAGAAGGCGCGCATCGAAGAGGTGGAACGCCACCTGGCCGACACGCATTTCAGCTGGATAGGCGGCACCACGGATGAGAGCACCTTCTACTACCGCATCCACAGCCCGGTGGTGTTCATCGAATTCGACCAGCACGCCGGGGTGTATCTCACCAACCCCACGCCGGAGAAGTTTCACATCCACACCATCGTGCGTACGCCCAACGGCAATGATTACGGGATGGATTTGCTGCGCTTGCACTACGCCCAGTCGCACCGGGACCGTCGTCCCGGTGACTGAGGAAATAGAACAAGGGGCCTTCGCCCCTTATATAGATAGAACAAGGGGCCTTCGCCCCTTGTATATCCCCAATATTAGAGGGAAACGCCTGGCGTCTCGCTGGAAAAAAAAGAACAAGGGGCCTTCGCCCCTTGTATATCCCCGATATTTGAGGGAAACACTTGGCGTCTCGCTGGAAAATGGGACTTAAAAGAACAAGGGGCCTTCGCCCCTTGTTCAGTTAATACTTAACACTGACCCCACTTACATGCGGAACAGTTTCTGGGCGTTGGTGCGGCCGACTTTCAGGCGCTCGGCTTCGGAGAGGACGGGGGTTTTGTCGAACCACTGGGCGGCCTGGCCGAAATCCTCGTAGGGGTAGTCGGCGGAGAACAGGATGCGGTCGATGCCCATTTCGGTGATGGCCTGCTGCAGCGTGCTGTCGTGGAAATTGCCGCTGGTGGTGAGGTGAAAATTATTGCGGAAGTACTCGGCGAGCGGCTTTTTTGCAGGGGTCTTCTCGCCGCCCTTGCGGATGCGGTGATCCACCCGCCAGATGCTGGAGGGCAGGCTCTCGCCCAGATGCCCGATTACCACCTGTAGCTTGGGGAAACGATCGAAGATGCCGCTTGCCATCATGCGCAGCGCGTGGGTGGCGGTTTCCACACCGAAGGCCCAGGTGGAGCCGAGCAGCCAGGGATGGCCTTCGTAAATGCGCAACTGGCTCGCCATGGGATTGCGCGGATGCAGGTAGAAGGGCACCTCGAGCTTCACATGCATTTCCCACACTGGGTCATGGCGCGGCAGGTCGCAGTAGACCGCAGAATCAGCTTCGTCGAGTTGCGAGAAGCCGTTCACCATGCTGCCCTTGAAGCCCAGGGTCTTGACGCAGCGCTCCAGTTCGCGCGCGGCGGCTTCCGGATCCTGCATGGGGATGGCGGCAAACGCGGAGTAGCGGCCGGGATTGCGCTCGCAATGTGACTTGAGGAGATCGTTGGTGCGCTGCGCGAGTTCTATCGCATCCTGCGTCTTGAGCACCGCCTGCACGGCGGGCGCGCCGAGCGACACGATGCAATGCTCCACGCCATTGGCATCCATTTCCTTCAGCGCCTCATCGAAGGTCTGCTCCTGGCGGCGCGCGAACTCCGGCCAGTTGGGCAGGCGGCTGCTGAAATACACCAGGCGTTTGTCGAAATCCGCCGGCGGCGCGTAATGTTCTTCCAGTGCAATTTTTCCCTGCATGATGCATTCCCGTGGTTGAATTGGCGAAACACGAGCTTACTGCGAAACGCTGCGTGGCGTCGTGTGCGCTACCTCGCCAGTCGTTGGAGTACGCCAGTCGTCGCCCGTCACCGGTTTCCAGGGATGGAATAAATGTCTTAAAATGTGAAATGGAGATGTAAGTCTGCTATATATTTACGTCTATTTTAAATACTAATAATGGTATTAGTCCGCCTGTGGCGGCACGATAAATGGGGAAACCATGGAACCACTGCCCAATGGCGCGAACTTCAAGCGCTGCAAGCTGCTTTGGGAAATCGGTCTGCATCTGGCCGGCGACCCGGCTGAGCCGTATCACGGCAACCGTGACATGCAAATCAGCGTGGGCAAGGGTTCGGGTGATGCCTTCCGCCCGGTCCTGCGCATGGCCACCGGCGCGCCGCACCTGGCGTATTCGGTGGCCAACGGCGAACTTGATGTGGCCATCATCAATCCTTCCGGTCTCCTGAACCAGGCTTATCGCGGCACCGGCATGTTCAAGGAAGCCCTGCCGGTGCGCATCCTCGCCAGTTATCCATCCTGGGACCGCTTTGTCTATTTGCTGCATCCGCGCAGCGGCCTCAAATCGCTTGCTGAGATTCGCGACAAGCGCTATCCGCTGCGCCTCTCCACGCGCGAAGACCCCAACCATCCGACCCGGGTGCTGATCGAGCAGACCTTCGCCCAATACGGCTTCAGCTTTGCCGATCTGGAGTCCTGGGGCGGCAGTCTGCAACTGAACACCGGTCCCGCCGATCCGCGCCGCCTGCGCGCGCTGCGCGAAGGCACCATCGATGCCGTGTTCGACGAGGGCATCGTGCCCTGGCTGGACGCAGCACTTGCGGCGGGCATGCAGCCCGTCCAGCCCGAGCCCGCGGTGTTCGATGCGCTGGTGGCACTGGGCTGGCGCAAGGTGGTGATTCCTGCCGGCGTGTTCCGCGGTCTGCAGACTGATCATCCCTGCATCGATTTCAGCGGCTGGCCGGTGTACACGCGCGCCGGCCTGTCCGACGAGATGGCCTACCGTATCTGTGCCGCCATTCACGCACGCAAGGACGAAATTCCCTGGGAAAGCGCAAAGCCCTGGGCGCCGGCCATGGACACGGCCCAGCTGGGGCAGGACAGCCTGACCACCCCCCGCGACGTGCCCCTGCATCCAGGCGCGGCGCGCTGGTACGCCGAGAACGGCATCCCGACCTGAATGTCATGGGGGGTGATCAGGAGGGCAGGCAGCCGGGGGAGGCGCGCCGCCCCGGCAAAAAATCCTTCAGGCTTGTGGAATAAATTTCTTCTTGCGGGGTACGAAGGGGGTACGAAGGGGGCTGTTCCCAGCCTTGACAAGCTGGTACCTTACGCTCCCGGACGATATTCCATCCGCCGATTTGAATCCAACACACTGAGGGGATAGCAATGAGCAATCTGAAAAATGGCGTGAGGGTGCTGGTAGCCGCCACGTTTACCGCGTTTGTGCTGCCGGCCATGGCCCAGCAGTACGAGGCAGCCGGCATTCTGAAACGTACAGCGACCCATATTGGCGCCAATGAAGTCAATACCTTGATCTACAGTGCCGCAGGCAATGCCTGGGCTTTCGGCCAGCCCTATTCGGCAGGCAAGGCGCTGCCAAAGCAGAACTACCGTATTACGCGATCGATCGATTTTGTCAACGGTGCGCTTTCCGACGATGTCGGCCGCAGCCGAGCCGAGCCTCGCGGAGGCACGGGCGTGCCCTTGACCGGTGAGCAAAATATCACCGAGGCGGTCGGCGGCAACGCATCCTGGAACGTGGTAAACAAGAACATCGTCGCCAACAATCGCTGGGTGGCCGAGCGTGTGGCGCTTATTTCGATGAACCCGCAGGGCATCATCAAGGCGGCAATGAAAAACAACGCCACGCTCACCTGGACCACCGAGGGTAAGAAATCCCTGGGCGTGGTTTCGTTCAGCGAGGCCGGGCGTTACAACGCCAAGGCCTACATCAATGAAGCCTTTGAAGTGGAGCGCATCGAGGCGGTGGTGCCCAATGCGGTGCTTGGCGATTTTCCGATGGTGACGAAATTTTCCGAATATCGCGAGTTCGGCAGCATAAAATTCCCGGCCCGTATCGAAGAGACGCAGGCGGGCCAGTTGACGCTGCAACTGGTGGTGACCAATGTGCAGCCCAATGGCAAGGTGGCGATCACCGTGCCGCCGGCGGCTGCGGGCTTCAAGGAAAATGTGGCCTCAACAAAGCTGGCCGAGGGCGTGTGGTTTCTGGCTGGCGGCTCGCATAACAGCGTTGCCATTGAAATGAAGGACCATGTGGTGGTGGTCGAAGGTCCGCTCAATGACTCGCGCTCGGGCGCGGTGATCGAAGAGACCAAAAAACTCATTCCCGGCAAGCCGATCCGACTGCTGCTCAATACCCACGTGCATTTCGACCACTCGGGTGGTGTGGCGACCTTTGCCGCGGAGGGCGCAACCATCGTGACGCATCAGAGCAACAAGGCGTTTTTTGACCGCGCTCTGGCTGCCAAGCGTACGGTGAGCCCCGATGCGCTTGCCAAGTCCAAGAAGAAAGCCATTGTCCGCGGTGTGGCGGCAAAGTTTGTGCACACCGATGGTGATCGCTCCGTGGAAATGCACCATCTCAAAGACAATATCCATGGTGATGGCTTGATGCTCGTCTATCTGCGCAAGGAGAAGCTGCTGTTTCAGGCCGACGTATTGACGCCGCTTGCCGCGGGTGCCAAGCCGGCAGTGCCCGCCCATCCTGGCTTGGTCAATTTTGCCGATAACGTCGAGCGCCTGAAACTCTCGGTCGATCGTATCGTCGGCAGTCATGGCGGTGTCGTGCCTTTTGCTGAATTAAATCGCGCGCTAGGAAGGTAAACCCGGAAAGCTCACCCGGAAAGCTCAGAACGGGGGAAGAGGGAGTCCCTTCGGGAAACCCGGAAGGGATCAGAACAGGGGAAGAGGGAGTCCCCTCTTCCCCCGTTACCCCCATCGCCCCGTGCCGTATTTCCGTCATCCCGGCGGATGCCGGGATCAGGTCGGATAACTTCCTAAGCCGGACGAGCCGGAACCAAACAGGTCACGTTAAATGTTTTGGGGCACAAAAAATTCTCGGCAGTGCGCGAAAAATATTTGGATGTTCCGCCGATTCGCATCCATCGCGAGTGTTCCTGCTGATGCAGGTGAATTTTAGAAGAACCCTGTGGGTTCAAGCCGTTGCGGCACGTGAATAATCGCACTGATCGAGTTCCATTTCCACCAATATCTGCTCACAATTTGTCAACATTTAACTGCTTAGAGACTAATAGGGGACGTACCACGGTTTGAATGTGCAAAAAAAAGGGCCGCAATGCGGCCCCTTTTTTTATGCGCAACGTTGGCGACCTCAACGCCCCGGCATGCCGCCGCCGTGCACCGCTTCCGGGGCGAATGCGGCGTCCAGTTTTGCCACCTGGGCGGGCGTCAGTTTGATGGCGGTGGCCGCGATGTTGTCCTTCAGGTGCTTCAGCTGGGTCGATCCCGGAATCGGCAGCACATCCCAGGGGCGATTCAGGCACCAGGCCAGTGCCACTTGTGCAGGCGTCCAGGCCGAGCCTTCGCGCACCTCGTCCAGCGCTGCGAGCAGTTTCAAATTCCTGGCAATGTTCTCGCTGGCAAAGCGAGACTGGCGGCGGCGGAACATGTCGCCCGCCGGCAGATCGTCATGCGTCTGCACCTCACCGGAGAGAAACGCGTAGGTGAGCGGCCCGTAGGCGACGAAGGTGATGCCCAGTTCCTGGCAGGCCGGCAGCACTTCGGCCTCGACGCCGCGCTCCATCAAGGAATACTCCATCTGCACCGCAGCCAGGGGGTGGGTCTGGTGCGCGCGACGGATGACATCCGGGGTGGTGTCGCAGATGCCCAGTTCCTTCACCTTGCCCGCCTTGATGAGATCGGCCATTGCACCTATGGATTCCTCCACGGGCACCTTGGGGTCGATGCGGTGCAGGT
>JBCKLP010000102.1:0-8724 GCA_038903735.1 Burkholderiales bacterium
TACCAGATTTGGACCCCGGTGTTCGCCGGGGTGACGGAAATTAATTCAATATGTCGCTACTCTGAAGTTCAGCGCTCACCGGGGTGACGGAAAATCTTTTACACACCGTTAATCCGGCCGCCGCGAGATCACGTAGCTTTCATCCCAGAACCACAGCCCACCGTGCTTGTGCAGAATATCGTGGGTGACATCCAGGTAACGCCGGTCGCCGATCACACCGTCAAGCCGTGCATCCTCCACTTGGCCGACATAGATGGCCGCGTTCCATGCAGCGAACAGGGTCGAGGTGCCGATGGATTCGGTGACTTCGCCGGGCAGCGAATGCATCTGGTAGCGGAACAGCGAGCGCGCATCCGAATACGTATTGAAGTTGAAATTGCGTGCCGTGTTGCCCAGCTCCGTTTTCACCGCCTTCAGCAACTGGTGGCGGTCATGGATGAAGGGATTCTCTTCGGGCCATATGCCCTGCAGTATTTCCTGCCCGGGATCATTGCCGAGCGAATGAATTGACAGCATTCTCCCGCCGGGTCCGAGGGCGCGCGACAGCGGCGCCAGTACCCGCTTGACCTTGAAATCCAGCGAGGCGCGCGCGCGAAACGGTTGTGAAGCCACCACCAGGTCGTAATCGGCGCGGCCGGCGCCCCGTTTCGGTATTACGCCATCGAGCAGAAAGCGGTGGTCTTCCCGGTAGATGACCATGACCGCGGGCCGCTCATACACCGGGTTGCCGGTTTTTTTGCTCGGCGAAGTGCGCCAGTTCTCGGTAAGAAAGGGCTGCAGGCCGGTGATCTGCTCCTCGAAATCGTGCGAGGTTTTTCCTGACAGCGACACTTCGTGCCATACGAGGCTGGTGGCCTCGGTCAGCGATTGTGGCACCAGCCAGGGCGCGTCCATGTAGTTCATGTTGGTCATCACCAGCACCGTCGCCGGATGCTCGTAGAAGCGGTCGGGCATTTTCTCAAGGGTCAGGCGCACGTCCTCCAGGCTGATCTCCTTGCCGACAATATAGAAAGGCATGGACTGGAAGCGGTGGTGCATGGAACGCATGACGCGGGTGAGCACGGTACCGTCGCCGATGCCGGCGTCGAACACGCGCACCGCGGGTGGCCGCGGGCGAAGATTGGTCAGCTCGCTGCTGACCCGGTCGGCAACCACCCATTTTTCCGAGCAGGTGTTGACGAACAGCAGGTACTTCTGCCGGTTGTCGAAGAAGCGGAAATTCTTTTCCTCTTTGGCCGGGTTGATCTCCTCGCTGTTCGCCGTGGCAGGCGCCAGAGTGCCTGTGGGCCGCCGCGGGCGAACGACGAAGGGCCTGCCGTTGGAGTCCGCGGGCGGCGGATTGGCGTCGACGAAGGCGCGAATGCGAACCAGTGTGGGGGGGGTGATGCGCCCGCCATCGCGCAGGCGGTTGACGAATTTGCCGTCATTGACCGCCAGCTTGCCGAAGGTCGATTCGGCCAGACCGGCATTGCGGCAGTACGCGGTGATATCCTGCAAAAGCTCGGCTGCTTCCATTTCTCTCCACCTCCCAAGTGTCAAGACTGCGAGGCGCAATCTTTATTCCGGTGGGCAGGGGTGTCAACCAACTTTGTGCCCACCATCGTAGTGGGATGATAAGTGGGATTTCGGTATTGCGCTAAGCATTTGAATAAACTTGCGAATCCTGCCGAACCTGGCAGGTCGGGCGGCGTGCCACAAGCGGGTGGAGTGCCCTGTTTGCCTAGCGTTGGCCACGCACGCGGAACTCGTAAATGGGTTCCGGCGTTCGCGAGGTGTGCTTCAGCAGGCCGCTCTGGGCGTCAAAGTGGGCATTGAAGAACAGGTAGCGGCTGCCGAACTCCGTGTAACGCCAGCTCCACACCTGCTCATCGAGATTGTTGAAATCGGTGGTGATGAAATGCCTGCCGAGTTCGCGCTGCACATCGCCCTTGGACATGCCCTTGGTGAGGCGCGCGAAATGCGGCTCATCGAGCAGTTGTTCCACCTGCAGCACCTTGCCGTCGCCACCCAGCGTGACGCGCCAGGTTTCCCGGCCCGGCGGGCCGCGTGGGTAATCGTATTGTTGAGCGCCATTTTCAATGGGGCGGGTATCCACCGGTTTGCCGAAATAGGCAATCACATCGGCTTCGGTGCTGACGCCAAGTAATACCGGATTTGCGCAGCCGCCCAACAGCAGGCTGCCAGCCAGTGCAACAGCGCACATGGCGCTTGGCAATCCACGAAGTTTTCCTGTCGCTGGCATGGGACTCTCCCGTTGCGGAAAATCTACGCCTGTGACAGCGTGCGTGTCAAGCCGCTGCCGCGCCCGCGACAGCCGCGCACGCGGAGCAAAGGCGTACGCCACGTCACACCGGCAACTTCGGTAACATGCCGGTTTTGCCAACTCAAAGAAGGAACGCCATGGCTCGCCCCGTAATCCTGACCTGCGCCCTGACTGGCGGCGCCGACTCCGCCCACCTGAATCCTGCCGTACCGGTGACCCCCGAACAAATTGCCAATGAGGGCATCGCGGCGGCGAAAGCCGGCGCTACCATTGTGCATATCCACGTGCGCAATCCGGAAACCGGCAAGGCGAGCCTGGAGCTTGCCCACTACCGGGAAGTGGTGGAGCGCATCCGCGCCAGCAAGGTGGAGGTGCTGATCAATCTGACCACCGGTCCGGGCGCGCGCTTCGCGCCCACCGACACCGATCCGGTTGAAATGGGTCCTGGCTCCAGCATGAAAAGTCCGGCGTTTCGCGTCCAGCACATCCAGGAATTGAATCCCGACATTTGCAGCCTGGATATCGCCACCATGAATTTCGGCGAATCCACATTCATTAATTCCCCCCCCCACCTGCGCGCCATGGCCGAACTGATCGGCAAGACCAAGGTGAAACCGGAAATCGAGGTGTTCGACCTGGGCCACGTGCGCCTCGCAAATGACATGCTTGCCAAGGGCCTGTTCAAGGATCCACCTCTGTTCCAGCTTTGCCTGGGCGTGCCCTGGGGCGCGCCGGCCACCACCGAAGGCATGCTTGCCATGCGCAACCTGCTGCCCCCCAAAGCCATCTGGGCCGCATTCGGCATTTCGCGCTTCCAGTTTCCGATGGTGGCGCAGGCCGTGGTGATGGGCGGGCATGTGCGTGTCGGGTTGGAGGACAACCTGTACATCGAGCATGGCAAGCTGGCATCCGGTAATGCAGTGCTGGTCGCGCGGGCCGTTGAGATCATCAAGGCGATAGGCGAGCATCCGGCCAGTCCGGACGAGGCACGCAAGATCCTCGGCCTCTAGCGCATGGACACCGCAGTAGAGGGCCAGCCGCCGATGAAGGGGCGGCTGGAGAAGACCGGCGCATGAACACCGAGGCGCTATGCCCCGGACAGGCGTTTGCCTCACCGGATTGACGGCGCAGGGCGTGCCGCCGCTCAGTGCGCGGCAGTCGTTACCGGCGGACTTTTCTCGATGGTGATGGTGCCCAGGTAGGCACTTTCCTTTAGCTCGAACTGCACCGATTTGGCATTGAAGCGCTCGTCCTGGATTTCGATCTGGTACTTGCCGCTGTTTTCCTCGAGCCCCTGGAATTTGAAATCACCAAAGGTGTCGGTCTTCGCCTCGGCCACGGTGCGCTCGCCACTGCGCAGCACCACGCGCGCGCCGGCGATGCATTCGGTAACACCATCGATCATGCCCGCCACGCTGCCGCCGAGGAAAGCCTTGTAGTAGAGATCCAGGTTCTTGTAATAGACGCGCGGCCTGGTCTTGTATTCCGGGTGCAGCACCTGCAGGCCCTCTTCCTTGACGATGCGCTGCATTTCCTCGTCTTCCACATGCAGCGTGCGCATGGCCTTGGTGGGGCATACCTGCGAGCCGCGGGTCTTGGTCCAGCCCTGATCGAGCAGATGCGCATCGAAGGGCCAGGCCTGCGGCAGCTCCTTTTCGTCATTCCAGTGAATGGCGCCATAAGGGCAGGCGGCAACCAGTTGCTTCTGGCCCTTGGCCTTGACCGGGTCAATGATGACGATGCCATCGGCGCGCTTGGTGATTGCGCCGTTTTTGGCCGCTTTCATGCAGGGCGCATCGTCACAGTGATTGCAGGTGACCGGCAGATAGGCGACTTCAACCATGGGGAACTTGCCTTTTTCGCGCTGGCGGATGTCGATCCAGCGCTGGCCGTGCTTGGGCATTTCCGCGGCATAGCCCGGAAATTCATTGCCGTGATATTCGTCATGGCAGGCAACCGCACAGGCGTTGCAGTTGAAGCAGGTTCCCACATCGATTACGAGATTCCATTTTTTCATGGCTAGATTCCAGTCAGGTTTGCGTTGCGTGTCGGCAAATTATTCGGCTATTGATCATTCCCAAAAACATGTCAGCCTCGTCAGGGGCATGTTTTTGTCATGAATTATGAATTTCTCAATACTCCGCGAGAGGCCTATTTGTCCATCATCGCAGAGTCTGCCCGCGCGGCGACCACCACTTCTTCTTTCGCGGTCTGCGCCAGGGCTTCGGCCGTGCGCGTCATCTTGAGATCGGTCGAACCATCCCAGAGCACCACCTGCACCAGGCAGGAATTGGCAGCCGTTCCGGTCACCTTTTTGGCAATGGAGCGTTTGGGCGTGAGGTTGTTGATGCACCCGCCCTTGTCCACGGAATAACCGGGTTCGCCCAGTGGCGCGTAACACGCCGAGGACTCATAGGCGTGAATCACGCCGCGCGGCAGTCGCTCGGTGATATGCGCCGCGCAGACTACCGCGCCCCGGTCATTGTGGATCTTGATCAGGTCATGCTTCTTGATGCCGCGTTCGGCAGCGTCGCTGCCGTTGATGCGCGCCACCCAGTAATACCAGCCGTCCACCAGCACCCGGTGCTCTTCGATGTCGTTGATCGAGCTGTCCTTGCCGTCGGAGAGCGTGTGGTAGCTGAAGCGTGAATGCGGCGAGATCAACTGCAGCGGATAGTGGTCTGTCAATTCCTTGGTGCTCGGACCTTCCCACGAGCGCAGGTACTTGACGATGGGCGGGCGCTCCGGATCATTGGCATCGAAACGCTTCAGACTGGAGCACTCGAACTCGAATTTGCCCGACTGCGTCTGCAGGCCTTTCATGAACTCCTCGCCGTAATCCCCCGGCAACGGCTGCGGCTCGGGCACGTCCTTTTTGCGGCCTTCGTAGAACCAGCGCAGCGACACCGGTTCGCGATGCTCCTCTGCCGGCGGCGGCACCACGTAGTAGCCTTTCTTCAGAAACTTTTTCCAGGTTATGTGCTTGGGGAGATCGGAGGAGTCGAACAGGCGCTTCACCCAGTCGAGTTCGGTCATCCCTTCCGAAAAATAGGCGCCCAGGCCGAGCCGGCAGGCCAGCTCCTGGAAAATCTGGAAATCGGATTTCGACTCGCCCAGCGGCTCTATGCATTTGTGCTGCATCAGCACCACGCGGTGGTTCATCTGTGTCTGGCCATGCAAGGCATAGCCGCCCGTGCCGCCGAATTCGCTGATATCCCAGCGCTCAAACGAGGTGCAGGCGGGCAGGATCACGTCGGCGAATTTCGCCTCACCCTCGAACCAGATCGACTGATTGACGACGAATTCGAGCTTGTCGGTGCGATAAGACTTCACGTAGCGGTTGGTCTGGGTCATGGTGCCGATGGAGGCGCCGCCGTACTTGTAGAGCATGCGGATCGGCGAATGGCCTGGCGCCGGATAGGAGAATTTCTGGAACTGTCCCTCGATGGTCTTGCCGGTCCAGGGATAGCCCTCGGCCTTGCCCTCGAGAATGGCCTCGGGAATCTGCAGTCGCGGCACTTTCTGGGTCGAGGGATTGAAGGTGGGCAACTGCGGCATGCGCTGGTAAAGGCTGATCGGCATGCCGGTGTTTTCGATGTCCCCCGACATGCCGCCGTCGGCATAGCCCGGGAAGTAGAAATGCAGGTCGATCGGCGTGCCCCATTGCAGGTGGCCGTAGTTGACGCCGGGCCGTCCCATGCCCTGCATGGCCATCAGGCAGGCGCAGGCGCGCGCCCACTGGATGCCGGTGGCCGAGCGGCAGGCGCCGCCATGACCGTTGCCCCAGCCGCCCGCGCCGAGGTAGGTCTTCTTCTTTCCCCAAAGCCGGGCGAGCGCACGCACATCTTTCGCAGCGATGCCGGTCTCGCCTTCCTGCCATTCCGGTGTCTTGGGGATGCCGTCTTCCTTGCCCATCACGTATTCCTGCCACACTTCAAAGCCGACGCAGCGCTCGGCAACGAATTTCTTGTCATACAGGCCTTCGGTCATCCACACATAGGCAATGGCCATGGCCATCGCGGTGTCGGTGCCCGGTTTGGGTGCAAACCACTTGCCGCCGTGCAGGGCCGCGGTATGGTTGTAGTAGGGGTCGATATGCACCATCTCGATATTCAGCTCTTTCAGCCACTGGCGGCGGATGGTGCCCTCGTAGGCGCTGTAGGAGCCGCTGGTGGATTCAGGATCGGCCGCCCAGAACACCACCAGTTCGGCCTCCTTCAGCAAGTCCTCGACGGTGCTGTAGGTCTCGGTTTGGCCCAAGCGCATGCTGTAGCCGAAGTGATGCATGGCACCCCAGTACCAGCCCTCCCAGCTGTCTGGATTGTGGATGACACGGGTATGGCCGATGGCGTTGAAAAACTTGTAGGCCGTGCTGATGTAGTAGCCGATGTTCCCCCAGGTGTGGTGGGAACCGTGATTGGCCATGATGGCGCCCTGGCCGTGCTCGGTCTTGCAGCGCTTGATCTCGCCCGAGACGATGTTCAGCGCCTCATCCCAGCTGATGCGCTCATAACCGGAGATGCCGCGGTTCTCGCAATTTCGCTTACCCTTGGGATCGAAATCCACGCGCTTCATGGGGTAGAGCAGGCGATGCGGCGAATAAATCGTGGTCTTGTTGCACAAGCTGTGGGTATTGGCCGTCACCGAGTGCGGCGGGGTGAAGCTCTTTCCCCGGGCATTGATGGTCCAGGAAGGCGCGTCGGTTTCGTCGAATTCAATCGGCGTCAGTCGCAGCACCTTGCCGTCCTTCACATAAACAAACAGCGGTCCGCCATTGGTATTGGTCACATAGCGCATGGTGCCGTCAGTGCCGACCGGGGTGCCGAATTTCCAGCCCGCAGACTGCATGAGCATGAGTGTCTGCGAGAACCAGACGACGAGTTCGTCCGAGCCATCCGCCTTGAAATCAAAATTTTTCATCGCCTCGACGCGATCCAGTTGGTTGACCCAGGGAACAAACAATTGCGCGGCAAGCTCCGCCGAGGCCACGCTGATGCACATCTCGGGAGACGGGTGGATGCCCTTGCGCGACGTGACCTTGCCGTCCTTGAAGGTGAAATGACGGCCCATGGAATTATTGAAGGTCTTGATCTGCGCGGTGAAATTCTTTTCTGTCAGGCGCTTGGCAAAAAGCGGATGCATTTTTCCCTTGACCTTCAACATCTGCGCCATGCCGAAAAGGATCGCTGCGAACTTGATTTCGCCGGTGCTCATATTGCGTCTCCCGCCGTTGCCGGCTTCAGTTTGTGTTGAACAGGATTCATGGCGGTGTTTCCCGAAGCGGAAAATCCAACACTGCCGACACCGCCGACACTGCCTTATGCCGGGCCAGTATGGCATTGATATGATTTTCTGGAAAGGACGGACAGTGCGAATTTAAAGATTGCGATTCTCATTAAATGCGAAACCATGTCGAGAAATCCCTGTGCTGATGCGCTATGCTGCTGGCCTGCCGGCCCTGCGTCCGGGGCCGCTTCGTCCGCATAAAGGGAATCCCATGAGCCAGGAAATATTATCCAAACAGGACGGCCCCGTCCTGCGCATCACTATCAACCGGCCCGAGGCGGGCAACGGCATGAGCGACGACATGGCGAGGGAGCTCACGCGCCTCTTGGAAACCGCGCAGGAGTCGGCGCAGTTCGTGGTGCTGAAGGCGGCAGGCAAGGACTTCTGTATCGGCCGCGCCAGCATGGGTGCGGCGTCCGCATCGGCCGCGCGCCCGGAAGCGCTCGAGCGCCGTGACCAGAACGACGTGGTGTTCAACTGCTACGGCGCCTTCCGCCGCTGCGCCCTGCCCATTGTCGGCATCGTGCAGGGCCGCGCGCTCGGATTCGGCGCATCGATTGCGGCGCTTTGCGACATCACCATCGCCAGCAGCGACGCCAAATTCCAGATTCCGGAGATGGGCCACAACATCATGCCGACCATGGTGATGTCGGCGCTCATCGACCGCGTGCAGCGCAAGCACCTCGGATACCTTGTCTATTCCACCGATGTGGTGGATGCGCAGCAGGCCTTCACCTACGGCCTGGTGAGCAAGGTGGTGGCGCCGGGGGACCTGGAGAAAGCCGAGGCCGACATCGTTGCGCGGCTCGCCGCCACGCCGCAGCCAGCGCAAACCGGGGTGAAGGATTTCCTGCGCACCGCCGCCGACATGCATGTCGCCGGCGCGGTGGATTACGCGCGCAACATCCATGCCGTGGTGAATTCCTCCTCGAAGATGTTGAAAAAATAGGTGTAGATCCCGATGGTCGCAATGCGGCCGGCTCCCGCGCCGCGTCTGGCCGAAGTAATTTCAAGAAAGTATCCATGAGCAGTATTGAGTTTGTCCTCAACCGCGAGCATGTCGAGCTATGCCAGTTGTTGAAGCACGCGGGCATTGCGCAAAGCGGCGGTGCAGGAAAGCATCTGGTAGCCGAAGGCGAGGTGAGCGTCGATGGCAAACCCGAGACCCGCAAGAC
>JBCKLP010000103.1:0-8677 GCA_038903735.1 Burkholderiales bacterium
ATATATTTTCAAACTATTTTTCTTGCACGAAGCTCTTCAATTTGATCCATCCCGTAACCGCACTTTGCAAGCACCTCTGCAGTGTGCTCCCCCAGTGCCGGACCGACCCATTCGAGGGTGCCCGGCGTGTCGGAAAGCTTGGGCACAATCCCCGGTACTTTCAGTGCCTTACCGTCGGGGAGCAACACTTCGAGGATCATGTCACGCGCCAGGTATTGGGCATTATTGGTGATATCAGCGATGCTGAATATCTTGCCATTGGGAACCTGCGCTTTATCCAGCAAAGCGACCACTTCATTGACAGCACGTTGCGATGTCCAGCCGCCAATTACCGAGTCAAGTTCGCCGACCCTTTTGCAACGCCCAGAATTGTCCGCAAGCGTAGGGTCGGCGGCAAGATCCGCTCTTCCAATCAGTTCCATCAAACGCTTGAAAATGCTGTCCGCGTTGGCGCCAATAACGACGAACTGCCCGTCGGCAGTCGGATAGGTGTTGGAGGGCACGATGCCGCTCAAACCGGTGCCGGTGCGCTCACGGACTTCTCCCAGCATGTCGAATTCGGGCAGTGCGCCCTCCATCATGTTGAATACCGCCTCGTATAGGGCAACGTCAATCACCTGCCCTTTTCCGCCTTGCGCGGTCCTGTGATGCAGGGCCATGAGCGTACCGATCACCCCATGCAAGGAAGCCAGTGCGTCGCCAATAGAAAGGTTCATGCGCACCGGCGCCCGATCCGGAAAGCCGGTGACATAGCGCAGCCCGCCCATGGATTCGCCCACCGAGCCGAATCCCGCCTGGTCATGCATGGGGCCGGTCTGGCCGAACCCTGACAAGCGGAGCATGATCAGCCCGGGATTGTCCCTGCTCAAATCAGCGTAGCCCAGTCCCCATTTCTCCATGGTCCCAGGCCGGAAATTTTCGATGACGATGTCCGCGTCCTTCGCAAGCCGGCGGACGATCTCCTGTCCCTCGCTTTGGCGAAGATCGACGGTGATCGATTTCTTGTTGCGGTTCTGCACATACCACCAGAGCGAGGTGTCGCCATGCATACCGCGCCAGTTGCGCAGCGGATCACCCTTTCCGGGCGGCTCTATCTTGATGACCTCCGCCCCGAACTCAGCAAAAAATTTTCCTGCGAAGGGACCGGCAATCAATTGGCCCAATTCAATAACCCGAATCCCCTGCATGGGTTTGGTTACGCCTGTCATACCGGCCTGCGCTCCACAAAGGCCTGCGCCAGCGTGCCGGCATCAACGTACTCCAGCTCCCCGCCAACCGGCACACCGCGCGCGATGCGCGAGAGCTTGATGCCGCGACCCTTCAGGATCTCGCCGATGTAATGTGCGGTCGCCTCGCCTTCATTGGTGAAGTTGGTGGCGACGATCACCTCTTTCACAAGGCCATCCAGGGCCCGCTTCTGCAGAACCTCCAGCCCGATATCGCGGGGCCCTATGCCATCCAGCGGGGAAATCCTCCCCATCAGGACAAAATACATGCCGTGATAGGCCAGTGTCTGCTCCATCATGATGAGGTCGGCCGGCGTCTCCACGACACACAGCTGCGAGGGATCGCGCTTGCTGGAGGAACACAGCTCGCAAAGCGGCAACTCGGTGAAATTGTTGCAGTTTGCACAGCGCCGGATGCCCCGCGTCGCGCCAGTCAAGGCGCTTGCAAGCCGCTCCGCGCCATCCCGGTCTCTTTGCAGGAGATGAAAGGCCATGCGTTGCGCAGCCTTGGGACCCACACTGGGCAGGCAGCGCAGGGCTTCGATCAATTCTTCAAGTGCGCCGGGTGTTTTCATGGATGCTCATTCCAGCGCCTGGCGACGTTGCAACGTCCACCAAGGGCGTGACAGGCTCAATGCTGCAGGCTCAAAACAGTTTCATGCCGGGGGGCATGGGCATGCCCGCGGTAACGCTGGACATCTTGTCTTGTACAGTGGCCTCAATCTTACGAACGGCGTCGTTGACCGCTGCCGCGACCAGGTCCTCCAGCATGTCCTTGTCGTCCTTGAGCAGACTCGGATCGATGTTGACCCGCTTGAGATCGTACTTGCAGGTCATCAGCACCTTGACCAGACCGGCGCCTGACTGCCCCTCCACTTCGGTGGTGGCCAGTTGGTCCTGCACGCGCTTCATGTTGTCCTGCATCTGCTGAGCCTGTTTCATCAGGCCGGCAAGTTGTCCTTTGTTGATCATTGCCTGCTCCATTTATGGTATGAATGGCACGCGGCGACGCAGTTCCTGTCCGCGCCGACACCTGTTTGCGTCGCTAAATTCGTTACACCTTCCTGGCGAGTCGCTGGCGCCAAATCTGCAAGTCCTCGCATTGCCACAGCCATCATTGCACCGGCTTGATCGACGATTCCACGATGACAGCGTCGAACTGCTCGACCAGCCCGCGCACCAGCGCATCCTCGCTGATGTTTGCCACGGCCCGGTCCTGCGCGCTGGCGCCGGCCGTCGCCCCGACTTCCACCTTCAGCCTGATTTTTCGGCCGAGAAGCGCGCCGACTGTGGCGCATAGCTTCTCCTGATAAGGTTTCTCGCCCAATGCCCTGGAAGCATGGGCAATGCGCAATACGAGCTGATCGTCGTCAAACGACACCAGAGCGCTCTGTTGCGCCAGCTGACCCGCCAGCCCTCCCAGTTTGAGGCTGCGCGCAAACACCGGCCAATCCGATAGGTCCGCGTCTTTCCGCTCCGCCCCTTCGTCGCTGGCCTTTGCCGGCGCCGCTTTCGCAGCGTCCGGTTTCGAAGCGTCCGATTTCACAGCGTCCGATTTCGCAGCAATCGGCGGACGTTTCTCGCGGATTGCAGGCCCCTCATCCTCGCCGTCGCCGGGAGATTCCGGGCGGAATGCAAACATGCGCAGCAGACACATGGTGAACCCGGCATAGCCGTCCGGCGCCAATGGCAGTTCCTGCCGGCCATGGATCGCTATCTGGTAGAAAAGCTGCAATTCTTCCGGCTGGAATTTTCCGGCCAGCGCCAGGATTCTCACTCGATTGACATCGGACTCCGCAATCACCTTTTCCACGGTTTGCGCCATCGCAATCCGGTGCAGCAGCGAGCCCAGATCCTGCAGCGCCCAGTCAAACGAGACGGACAGCCCTTCCATTCTGTTGGCGACATCCAGCGCCGCTTCCGCATTGCCCTGCGACAAGGCATCGAGAATCTCGAAAAGAAAATCCGCGTCTACCGTTCCCAGCATGGCGCGCACCGCAGATTCGGCAACATCGCCGCCGGAATAGGCGATCGCCTGATCAAGCAGCGACAAGGCATCACGCATGCTGCCCCGTGCCGATGTGGCGATCAGCGCAAGCGCCCCCGCCTCACCGCCTATTTTTTCCAGTTCAAGTATTTTTTTCAGATGCCCCGATATCGATCCAGCCGGCATCTGCTTCAGGTTGAACTGCAGGCAGCGGCTGAGCACCGTGACTGGAATTTTCTGAGGATCAGTGGTCGCGAGTATGAATTTGACATGCTCGGGCGGTTCTTCCAGCGTTTTCAGCATGGCATTGAACGCTGAAGTCGAGAGCATGTGCACCTCGTCGATGACATACACCTTGAATCGCCCCCGGGTCGGCGAGTACACCGCGTTCTCCAGCAACTGGCGCATCTCGTCGACCTTGGTATTGGTCGCCGCATCCACTTCGAGCAGATCGATAAACCTGCCGGCATCAATCTCGGTGCACGCCGAACAAGTCCCGCAGGGCTTTGATGTGACACCGGTTTCGCAATTGAGCGATTTGGCGAGGATGCGCGCCAGTGTGGTCTTGCCCACGCCACGTGTGCCGGTGAACAGGTACGCGTGGTGCAGTCGCTGCTGATCCAGCGCATGGGTCAGCGCGCGCACCACATGCTCCTGCCCGATCAGGGATTCAAAATTTCGCGGACGCCACTTCCTGGCCAGGACCTGATAGCTCATTGGCTTGATTCTAATGCGATTATCCGGCCGGAGAAATCCGCCTGCTTCAGCCCGGCACAAGACACTTCAGGCTGGCACAAGCAGATTTCCCGGACGGCTGAGGGGTGGCGAGCCTGACCCCCGGCACTTGCAGTTTGCGGCTGTGGCTGCTTCCTTCCGGACCTGACCAGATTCACCACGCTGCAATGCGGGGAGGCCCGCCATAAATCTTGCGTGCCTGGTACGCAATTAGCTTTAAGATTCAAGGGCACGTCGATGCAAATCAGTCTAGCACACCGGCGCAGCCCGCCGATCATGACTTGCCCTGCGAAGGCACGAATCCGGTGGGCTTCAGCTTGTCGGGCAACACACGCCCCATGCGCGCCCTGCGACCCAGATAATGCTCGAAACGCGCGCCGCTGATCGCCATATCCTTGTCCTTGCCACCACGCCCGGCGCCGCTCACCGTGACTGAATTTCCGGAAAGCAATGTCGCGGCAACCAGCGTTTCTCCGCTTTCCAGGCCCATGACGATCACACCGCGTCCGCGCGCCACCGAGCGCATCTCGCCGGCCTCGAACACCAGCATGCGCCCGCCGGAAGAAATTGCGGCCACCAGGCGCGCTTCTGCCTCGGCATAGGGAACCGGCGGCACCGGTGTCTCGCCCTCCTCCAGCGTCATGAAATCGCGGCCCGCCTTGCGGTTGGAAACCATATCCGACAAGCGCGTCAGGAAACCGTACCCGCCGGTGGAAGCCACCAGCACGGCCTGATCCGGTTTTCCCGCCAGCGCATACAGGATGCGCGCGCTGTTCTGCAGGTCCACCAGCGAAGAGGCCGGCGCGCCATCGCCACGCGCCGGCGGCAGCTCGCCGGCGCCCACGGTGTAGGTGCGTCCGCCGGAATCGAGAAACACCACCGGGTCCACGGTGCGGCACTTGAGCAGGCTCTGCAGCGTATCGCCATCCTTGAAGGACAGGGTTCCCGGATCAACCTCCCAGCCCTGGCGCACGCGCACCCAGCCGTTGCGCGAAAAAATCACCGTGACCGGCTCATCGATCACCGGCGTTTCGACCACCGCCTTCTCCGATTCCTCGATGATGGTGCGACGCTTGTCGCCAAAGGCCTTCTGATCGGCCTCGAGTTCCTCCACCACCAGGTCTTCCAGTGCCTTGCGGCTTTTCAGGATACTCTCCAGTCCCTTCTGTTCCTTGCTCAAATTATCGAGTTCCTGCTCGATCTTGATGTGCTCGAGTTTGGCCAGCTGGCGCAGGCGCATGTCGAGAATGTCATCGGCCTGGCGTTCGGTGAGGTTGAACGCCTTCATCAGCTCGGCTTTCGGCTCGTCGGTATTGCGGATGATGCGGATCACCTTGTCCACATTGAGGAGGACGATCATGCGCCCTTCCAGCACATGGATGCGGTCCCGCACCTTGTCCAGCCGGAAGCGCGTGCGCCGCGTCACGGTCTGCATGCGGAAATCGCACCATTCAGAGAGCACATCGCGCAGCGACTTGCTCGCCGGGCGGCCATCCAGGCCGACCATCACCATGTTGATGGAGACATTGGTCTCCAGGCTGGTCTTGGCCAGCAACAGGTTGCCGAATTCCACTTCGTCGATGCGTGAGGTTTTCGGCTCGAACACGAGGCGCACCGGATGGCTGCGGTCGGATTCATCGCGCGCGCGGTCGAGCAAGGACAGCATCAGCTGTTTTTCCCGCTGCTGCTCGGGCGTGAGGGATTTTTTGCCGGATTTGGGCTGCGGATTGGTGATCGACTCGATCTCCTCCAGCACCTTGCGCGCGGAAGTGCCCGGCGGCAGCTCGTGCACCACCCACTGCCATTGCCCGCGCGCCAGTCGCTCGACGCTCCAGCGCGCGCGCAGGCGCACCGAGCCGCGACCACCGCTGTAGGCCTCGCGCATTTCCGCGCGCGGCGTGATGATCTGTGCGCCACCGGGAAAATCCGGACCCTTGATGTACTTCATCAGGCCGGCAACCGTGATCGCCGGGTCGCGAATCATGGCAATAGCCGCGCTGGTGACTTCATTCAGGTTATGGCTGGGAATCTCCGTCGCCATGCCCACGGCAATGCCGGAGGCGCCATTCAGCAGCGCAACCGGCAGCCGTGCCGGCAGTTGCTGCGGCTCCTGCAGGCTGCCGTCATAGTTGGGGGCAAAATCCACGGTGCCGCTGTCAAGCTCTGCAAGCAACACTTCCGCGAAACGCGTCAGGCGCGCCTCGGTGTAGCGCATGGCCGCCGGCTCGTCGCCATCGCGCGAACCGAAATTGCCTTCGCCATCCACCAGCGGATAGCGCAAGGTGAAATTTTGCGCAATGCGCACCATGGCGTCATAAACCGAGGCATCGCCGTGGGGATGAAATTTGCCCAGCACATCGCCGACCACGCGCGCGGACTTCTTGCGCGGCGTGCCGGCGCGTCCGCCCATTTCCCACATGGCATAGAGAATGCGCGCCTGCACCGGTTTCTGGCCGTCGGACACCCGCGGCAGCGCGCGGTCCTTGACCGTGGCTATCGCGTACTGAAGATACTGGGTGGAGGCGTACTTGCCCAGGGGCAGCGTATCGCCATACTCACCGGACATGGGGGCAAAGCGCGGCGGCGGCGGCGGCGCATCGCCGCCATCCCCGCGCTGCGTCGTTGCGGGCACATTCCCCGCCTTGGTTTTTTCTTCCACCTGCATGCTTTCGAACAAATCCTTTTGATTGCCCATGGTCGAACCCGGCGCTACGAAATATCCGCGTCGACGAGATTGCCGTACGCCTCCATCCACTCCCGGCGCTGCGACGCGTTTTCCTTCGCCATCATCATATTGAAAACCTCACCGTCGGGCTCGCTCTCCGGCCCCCCCCAGGGTCACCGGCAACATGCGGCGCGTGTCCGGATTGAGCGTAGTTTCCCAGAGCTGCTCAGGGCTCATCTCGCCCAGCCCCTTGAAACGGCTGACCGCCCAGCTGTCGGGCTTTACGCCCTCGTCTTCCAGCTTTTTCTCGATCGCCGCAAGTTCCGCCTTGTCCAGCGAATACAGCTTGCGCGCCGGTTTTCCCTTGCCAGAAGAGGGCACGTCAATTCGAAACAGCGGCGGCTGCGCGACATAGATGTTGCCGCCATCGATCAGGCGCGGGAAATGCCGGTAGAACAGCGTCAACAGAAGCACCTGGATGTGCGAACCGTCCACATCGGCATCGGCCAGGATCACGATCTTGCGGTAGCGCAATCCCGACAAGTCGGCGGTTGCCCCGCCGCCATGCGGCTCCACACCGATCGCCAGCGCAATCGCCTCGATTTCCTTGTTGGCGTAGAGCGAACTGGACTCATCCTGCCAGGTATTCTTGGGCTTGCCCTTCAACGGCAGCACGGCCTGGAATTCCTTGTCGCGCGCCTGCTTGGCCGACCCGCCGGCCGAATCGCCCTCCACGATGAACAACTCGTTGCGATCCGGATCATCGGAGGCGCAATCGGTGAGCTTGCCCGGCAGCACTGCAACGCCGGAACTCTTGCGACGCTCGATCTTGTTGGCCGCCTTGGTGCGCGCCTGCGCCTGGCGAATGACCAGTTCGGCAATTCGTTTGCCCTCGTCGACATGCTGGTTCAGCCAGAGTTCAAACGGGTCACGCACCATCTGCGCGATCAGTTTCACGGCATCGCGCGAAATCAATTCGTTCTTCACCTGCCCCTTGAACTGTGGATCCAGCATCTTCACCGACAGCACGTAGGATGCGCGTGACCAGACATCCTCGGGCACCAGTTTCAAGCCGCGCTGGCTCATGGCATGCAATTCAATGAAATTGCGCATTGCGTTATAGACGCCCTCGCGCAGCCCCGATACGTGCGTGCCGCCATGCCGGGTGGGGATCATGTTGACGTAGGCCTCGGCCACCACCTCGCCTTCGCCGGTCCAGGCGATGGCCCACAGCGCGCCTTCGCCTTCGGTGAAGCTGTCGGATTCGGATTGTGCCGAGATATAACGCTCACCGAAAAAGGTTTCGGCCACCGGTTCGTTCCCGGAGATGGCGGAGGCAAAGTAGCCCCTGATGCCCTCGGGGAAGTGCCAGGTGGTGGTTTCGATCTTGCCGTGTTTCTCCACGCCGAGAGAAAACTTGACACCCGGCAGCAGCATGGCCTTGGCCCGCATCAACAGGGCAATATCCGACACCACGATCTTTGGCGAATCGAAATACTTAGCGTCCGGCCAGAAGCGGATGCGCGTGCCGCTTTCGCGCGGCCCGGCAGCACGCAGTTTTTTCAGCGGCTCCTTTACCTTGCCGTTGTCGGCGAACACCAAGCGGTGCACTGCGCTATCGCGCGTCACCTCCACCTCAAGTCGATTCGACAGCGCATTGGTCACACAGATGCCCACTCCGTGCAGGCCCCCGGCAATCCGATAGACGGCATCCTTGTCGGTCTTGCGGAACTTGCCACCGGAATGCAGCGTGGTGAAAATCACCTGCACCGCGGGCACTTTCTTCTTGGGATGGATATCGACCGGTATGCCGCGCCCGTCATCCTCGACACTTGCCGAGCCATCCTCGTAGAGCACCACCGAAATTGACTGTGCGAAACCCGCCAGTCCTTCGTCCGAGGCGTTGTCGATGACTTCCACCAGCGCGTGATTGGGATTGACGGGGTCGGTGTACATCCCCGGCCGGTGCAGGATGGGAGAAAGATCCTCCAGAATCTCGATGTCTGCGGCGCTGTAACCCCTAGATTTTGTAGCCATTCTCCAAAAATCCACCAACTATTGTGC
>JBCKLP010000104.1:0-8625 GCA_038903735.1 Burkholderiales bacterium
TCGAGGATCGTTCTGGCCTGTTTGAGATCGGCCATCGGATGATCCGGTTTGCTGCCGCCGAAAATACTGAGCATTGCCCCTCCGCTGCTTTCAATCGAATGCACGCAAACACGCTTGCCGCCAAACTGCGTGGCCAGGTGATATCGTGCTGCGCCGCCTTTGATTTCATTCTAGCCTGCCAGCAGGCAGTCGACCATCAGCCATTTTCTCCGGACATGACGCTCGCATAATCGTCCATAATTGAATCGGGCAGCGCCGATCGAACGTAGACGCGCAGTACTCGAGAAATCACAGGTTTCACCTCTGGCTCCATAAGATTCGTCTAAACTTCATTCCTACCTTGCGAAGCCCCCTGCCCGCATGTCCCCTGATCAGAATCCGACGGAAAACAGCTCTTCCCGGTCTTTATCCAGCCGCTTCGGGCTGACACGCTCCGATTTCCTCCACGAGCGCGTCGCTCTGCTCTACAAACTAAGCGGCGAAGACACCCCCATGATCCTGCTGGTGGCTGCGATCGCGGTATTCGCGCTCTGGGGGGTGGTCCAGGTTTCCCTGCTGCTTGCCTGGGCCTTGTGGCTCATCGCCGCCAGCGTGGCGCGCTTCCTGCTGTGTCGAATTTATCAGCGCGTGCAGCCGCCACCTGATCAGGCCGCGCGCTGGGAAAACGTTTTCTGCCTGGTCAGCACTGCCCTTGGCGCAGGCTGGGGGCTGTCGCTGCTGTTTGTCACTTCGCAGGCGCGCACCGTGGGGGAACTTACGGTGGCATTTCTGCTGAGTACCATCAGCATGGGACTCCCCCCCTCCCTCGCCCCCAGCCCAAAAGCATTCGTCAGTTTCGTGCTGCCGATACTCGCGCCAGTGGTTGCGTTGATGTTCGCCTCAGGCGGAGAGATCAACACCGCAACCGGTCTTTTGCTGCTTATTTTCACCGGCGTGCTGCTTTCCCTTTATATCTCGGCCCACCGGGCATTGATGACCACGCTTGCACACGGCCGGGAAAACGCCAATCTGCTGGAGATGCTGCGTGCCGCGGAGAAAACCCTGAGCGCCGCCTTGCGCGAGCAGGAAACGATTTTCGAGACGGCATCTGTCGGCCTGGCCTCGGTACGGGACGGCAAGGTGGTGCGCTGCAACCGGCGCCTGTGCGAAATACTCGGGCACTCCCGCGAAGAGCTGACCGGCAGAGCTCTGCAAATTCTTGATCTGCTGCCGGCGCACGACCTTTCCCAGCCGGGTGGCAGCCAACATTACAGAGCCGCGGCCATCCGCCAGGCGGCGGAGATCAGCGTTTCGCGCAAGGAGGGCGGCGCGCAGTGGCTGACTGTGGAAAGTCGCGATGTCGAACCTGGAAATTCTCTCGAGGGCGTCATTGTCTCAATCATCGACATCACGGAACGTAAATGGGCGGAGAACGAGTTGCGGCGGGCAACCGAGCGAATCGATCTCGCGGTGCGCTCCTCCGCGCTGGCAGTATGGGAATGGGACGAAGCGCGTGGCTCGACTTACCTTGATGCCGCATGGAGCGCCATGCTGCGGATGGAGGGCGGCGAGACCTATCTGAGAACAGGGGATCTTGCCCGAATGGTGCATGCGGAGGATCGCGAGCGGGTCAATACCGCCCACGTCAATTGCCTCAAAGGCGTGGCGCACCACATGGCCGTTGAGTTCCGGGTGTTGACGGCAAACGGCGAATGGATATGGATACTCTCCCAGGGCGAAGTGGTGGAGCGCGATGCCGCCGGGAGGGCGAAACGGCTGGTTGGCACCAATATCAACATCAATCAGAGAAAAATTGCCGAAGCAGAGCTTTTCTCCGCATTGCAGCGCGAGAAGGAATTGAACGAGATGAAATCCAAATTCGTCTCGATTGCATCCCACGAAATGCGCACACCACTCACCAATATCCTGTCCTCGTCGGAATTACTGGAGCATTATTCCGAGACACTGCCGGTCGAAGACAAACAAAAGTTGCTGCGCACAATCAAGGATGCCGTACTGGGCATGACAGCCCTCATCAACGATGTCCTGCTGATCGGCCGCTCGGGATCTGGCAAGCTGAAGTTCAACCCTGTCGCCAGGGATTTGAATGAAATTCTCACGAGCCTGGTGGATTCGATCCGCTTCAGCCACGGCGCCCATCACACCATTGAATTTATCTGCAATCTGAACATTCATATGCGTGAGGTGGATGAACAACTGATTCGCCATATCGTCATCAACCTCCTGACCAATGCAATCAAATATTCGCCGCACGGTACCGCAGTCAAATTCACAGTTTCCGAATCGGCAAACGACATCCTCCTCGAGATTGTCGACCAGGGCATAGGAATCCCGAGTGAGGACATGCCACGGCTTTTCGAAAGTTTTCATCGCGCAACCAATGTAGGCGAGCGCCCCGGCACTGGCCTGGGTCTGGCGATTGTCAAAAGTGCTGCCGAATTGCATGGTGGTGGCATCGCCGCAAGCAGCGTAGAGGGCGTCGGCTCCACGTTTCGAGTGCATATTCGGGCGCCACTAGCCTGAGATTCGGTCAACAAGACCATGGCCAATATTCTGGCAATCAATGATGATTCCCGAATCCGCCTGAATCTTCAGCGGATGCTGTAAGCCGCAGGCCGCCAGATCAAGCCTCGACGCGCGACATCCAGTCACGACACCTGAGTGCCAAATCCTGCAGGCCCCAGACTATGTGGTGCCGGAGAGAGGAATCGAACCCCCGACCTTCGCATTACGAATGCGCTGCTCTACCAACTGAGCTACTCCGGCTTTTCCTGCTAGTGACTGCTGGCGCCTGCCAGCAGAATTGTCGGCAAGCCAAGGGACACGAAACGCATTTTTCAACCCCACGTTGCACAAGCGGCGCTGCCCTGGACGCGAATTTCGGCCTGAACCGTCACCTCAGGCGCGCAGAAAAACCCAAGGACTTTCCCGCGATCGAGCACCGAGCGCCGAGCGCCGAGCGCGAATTATAGTTGAATCGTGCCTCTAAAAACATCATCTTTACATCCTTGTCGCCTGGCAGTTTGAGGCGCTTAATCCCCTCGATTTGATCCCTATGCCCGGGGGCGCTGGAGCTGTCTTTTGAAAAGCCAATACGCATTACCGCGCAGCGGCCCGAACCCTATGATCGCCGCCATTCACACTGAATTTCCGGATTCATACATGCATGATCTGAAGCCCGGCATGACAAGGGCCGTGCTGTGCCATGAACACCGTGAATTGCTGACGCAATGAATAAACCTGATCGCACCAAGCGCGTTTCCACAGGACAGGACGTCGATGTCGAGGCGCTCCTTCTCCAGATTGAATCCCTGGAGGCGCGCTTCCTGTCCACGGATTCGGTGGAGCGATCGCGAATTGCCGCGTCCGAGTCTGAACTGATCAATCTGCGCGCGCGCTGCGCCACCCGTGCTTGCACGCGCTTGCGCTTGGACAGAATCCGCAACCGCCTGTCCTCTTGCGCACTGAGTTCCACCGCCTTGGCTACTCGCCTATTTGCGTACCTCCAGCCTACTTTGTCAGGTGAGCAGAAAATAAGTTCCATTATTTATGACGCACAACACTAGTGACCCTTGTAGCCATTGGCGGCTAGAAAAGGGTTGAAAATGGGCTGAACGTGAATCGATGCAATATGACGTAGTCGTAGTGGGCGCGAGGCCGCGGCGATCCGCCTGAAGCAGCTTGCCATCGAACGCGGACACGAGGTCAGCGTATGCATCGTCGTATGCATCGTCGAGAAAGGCTCGGAGGTCGGCGTGCACATCCTGTCCGGCGCGGTAATGGACCCGCGCGCACTCGCCGAACTGTTCCCGAACTGGCAGGAACTCAACGCGCCGCTGAACGCGCCGGCGAGTGAGAACCGCTTCCTGCTGCTGACCGAAAAATCGGCGTTCAAGGTGCCGAATCTCCTGCTGCCGCAATGCTTCCAGAACCACGGTACTTAATCCGGAAGCACGCAGAACCTGAGCGCGCTTAACGACCTGGTGGCGGCAGCGGATAGGCCGGGGAGTCATTGGCAGGCGGACCCTGTGTGGTTCCGCTGCCTGGCGGCGGATACCTAGGTGAGTAATTGGCCGGCGGCCCCTGTCTCGACCCGCTTCCTGGCGACGGCGGTGGGTAATAGCGCCTTTCATGGGAAGCAGTGCTGGAGAAATTGCCTGATACCGGCACCTTGTGCCCCTTGGCATACATGCATTGCACATAGCCCGCGTCATAACGCTTTTGCAGGCTCCATGCCGAACTCGCGCCAGCCTGCGAGCCGGCGACGCCGCCCACCAGCAGGCCGGTGCCCGCACCCACCGCAGCGCCCTGGCTGCCACCGATAACGGCACCGGCCAGCGCGCCAATCGCCGTACCCAGCACCGCGCTGCGCACGCCGCTGTCCTCGGCCATTTGCGCGGGCGTCGTACCGCCCACCTGGCTGCTGGCGTATCCGCGACATTCAGCATCGCTTACGCGGAACTGGTCGAAATTCTTGCCACTGCCCGGCAGCACCGTCATGCTCGGTCCGGCAGGCGGCAGGGACACACAGGCGCCCAGTAACAAAAGCGCTGGCAACAAGGCCGTGTTTCGCAGTGTCGGAGACATTTTCATCGGTCTCAGTAGCGCGCCGGCGGATGCGGCGTCACGCGCTGCCAGCCACCCGCGCATTGCTGCACATAAGGGTAGTAGGTTCTGCTGTCCGCACAGTAATACCAGTCGTCCTGCCCTGCGCCTGAGACCACCACATCCTGGCGTTCCACATACACCGGTGGCGCGGCGGGCACGATGACCCTGGGCGCATAGGCGTAGGGAGGATAGGCGTAGGGCGAATAGTAGGCGGGGTAGGCGGGATAGACGGGCCGGTAATGCCACATAAGGGGCGCGCCAATGACAATTCCCAGTTGCACGCCGCCTCGTTGGTGGTGATGCTGCTTCTGATGATGACCCCGATGCTGCGCCTGGGCCGCTGCGCTCGCGATCAGCACAGCCAGTAATAATCCGCTAACGAGCAGTCGCTTCAGTTTCATGACAGCGCTCCTTTTGCGGCGCTATGCCGCCTTTATCTGATGCCTGTCATTGTGAGCGCGACGCAGGGAGAATGGCCGGTTTAAAGGGTAACAATTTGTTACCTGGCGGCCTGCAATTACAGCTTGTTTCCCGCCAGGCAATTCCAAGGTGTGTCAGTGCGCCGATTCAGGGACTGGTCTGTTGCTGATTCTTCGTCAGTTTGAACAATGTTTCAGCGATCAAGGGAAACAGCACGGCAGCAAACCAGCCCGGGATATTCCGCAGCAACTTATTCCGGCTTCAGTCCCGCGGTCTTAATCGCCCGCGCATACACGCCGAATCCGGCCTTGATCATCGCGGCGAATTCTGCCGGCGTGTTACCGATGATGCCCAGCGCCAGGTCATCGAAGCTCTTGCGCACTTCGGGCGCAGCCAGCGCCCTGGCAACAGAGGCCTGAATGCGGTTGACGATTGGCGCGGGTGTGCCTGCCGGAGCAAGGTATCCAAACCATGACGGCGGTTTCTCGAAACCCTCCAGCGTTTCGCCAACCGTGGGGACATCAGCCAGGCGCGGGAAGCGGTTCCTCTCCAGGATGGCGAGGATGCGCACCTTGCCGGCACGTGCCTGCGGCAGGGCATTCGAAATGGCCGCGTAGGCCATCTGTACCTCGCCCGCCACCACCGCCTGCACCGCCGGCGGCACCGACTTGTAGGGCACGTGCAGGGTATCGGTGCCCGCGGCGTTATTGAACAACTCCCCAACCATGTGGAACACCGAGCCCACGCCGGAACTGGCATAGGACACCTTGCCCGGATTCTTCTTCGTCCACTCGATCAATTCCTTCACATTGGCAGCCGGCACGGCGGGATTGACGATGAGCGATGTGAACGGCTCCACCGCCGCGGTGACCGGCGCGAAGTCGCGATTGGAGTCGTAGGGCAGGTTTTTGGTAAGCAACATGGCGGTGACGATGGCACTGGGCGTCACCATCACCAGCGTATAGCCATCGGGGGCCGCGCGCGCCACCGAGGCCGCGGCGATGACGCCGTTGCCACCCGCCTGGTTCTCGAAAACGATCGGCTGGCCGAGATCCTCCTGCATGCGCGGGCCCAGCGAACGTGCCACGAAATCCACGCCGGGGCCCGGTGACACCGCAATGATCACGCGCACCGGTTTGAGCGGAAACGCCTGCGCCATCGCACCAGTACAAAGCGCCATGCCAGCAAGCGCGGCAAAACCAGGGATTATCGATTTCTTCATGGGTATTTCTCCATTCAGGGACGCACTACATTAACAGCGTGAGCGAGAATCATCAGCATCGGCATCCAAGTTGCAAAAATCAGGGCTGCATTCGTTGTTGACCGGAGACAAGATACCGCAGATTTGGCTATGATGAAGCTCACTCCCGGGAAAGGAAATCACATGAAATTCGTTCCAGTGAATATTTCGCCAGCGGCGATTCTCGCGGTAGCAACTGCGGTCTCCCTTGCCGCACCTCTGCCCCTACAGGCGCAGTCCTACCCCAGTAAAGCCGTGCGCATCATCGTCCCCTTCCCTGTGGGCGGGCCCGGCGATATCCCTCCACGCGGCATTGCACAGGCCCTGGCGCAAAACATGGGCCAGCCCTTTGTGGTGGAAAACCGCGAGGGTGCCGATGGCGTCATCGGCGTGGATGCCTGCGCGAAATCCACACCCGATGGCTACACCATTTGCAATGCCAGCAACGGCACGACCATCGTGAATTCGGTGGTGCGCCCCAAGCTTTCCTACGATCCCTTCAAGGACCTGGTGGGCATCGTGCAGATAGGCACTCTGTATTCCATGATCATGGCCACGCCCTCGGTGCCGGCCAACAGCATGGTTGAAGTGCTGGCCCTCCTCAAGGCCAAACCCGAGTCGCTGACGCTCGGCACTTTCGGGCAAATCAACATGAGCAGCATGGTGGGTGAATTCACCAAATCGCGCATGGGCGCGGCCTTTTATCCCATCCCCTACAAGAGCGCCAGCCAGGCGCTGCAGGCGGCGCTCTCGGGGCAGGTGCAGGTGGTGGGTTTTGCCATGGGTCAGGCCTCCATCCATGTCAAATCGGGAAAGATGAAACCGCTTGCCATCAATTCGGACAAGCGCCTGCCGGCATTTCCCGATGTGCCCACGCTCAAGGAACTGGGCATCGATGTCAATTACCGCAGCTGGTTCGCCCTGTTTGCACCCGCTGCCGTGCCCCGCGAGATCGTCCGTCGCTTGAACGCAGAAGTGGCGAAGATCATTGCCGATCCACAGATACGCACCAAGTTTCTGACCTCGCAGGGCCTGGAAACCGATTGGCCCACCGGCGCATCGCCTGAAGATTTTGCAAAATTCATGCTCGCCGAGCGCGAGGATTTCGTCCGCCTGGCCAAGATCGCCAATATCCCGATACAGAAGGATTAGCGCCAGAAGGATTAGCGCCGGGTAAGGAAAGTCAGCATGGTGTTACAACAAAGGTATCCGCGCGAACCCTGCGCACCGCGCTCACTGCGGCACAATCTTCGCCAACCGTGACAGTTCCCGCCAGCGCTCGATCTCTTTGGGGAGAAAGGCGGCCAGCGACTTCGCATCGCCTGGAAATGTCGACGCATGCGTCTTGGCAAGATAGTCTTTGGTGGCATCCATTCTGACTATCTGGTTGAACCATGACTCCAGGCGCGAAACGATAGGCTGCGGCACACCGGCGGGAAGAAACACGCCCCAGGCAGGCGAAATATCGAATCCCGGAATACTGGCGGCCTCAGCCATGGTCGGCAAATCAACGCCGGGCACACGCTCACCGGCAGTAATCGCCAGCCCGCGCAGTTTTCCCCCGCGTATCTGCACCGTACCCTGGGTGCTGTCGAAAAACTGGAAATCGAGCGCCCCGCTGTACATCTCGGCAAGTGAATTCATCGACGTCTTGTAGGCAATCCCGATGGCACTCAGCCCGGCGCGCGCGTTATAAAGTTCAGCGGAGGCAAGCGCCGGCGGGCTGCCAAAACCATAGCTCGCCTTGTCACCCTTTTTTCGCATGGCCTCGGTCAGCTCAGCCACCGTCCGCCACGGCGCATCCGCGCGCACCACCAGTATGAAGTAACCCCTTTGCAGAGTCGTCACCGGTGTGAAATCCTTGATTGGATCGTAGGGCAGCTTCTTGAAGTTGAACAGATTGGCCGCGTGCGAAGAGGTGATGGAGGTAATCAGAATGGTGTATCCATCGGGCGGCGCCTTGGCCACATAATCGGCACCCAGCGACAGAATCATGCCCGGCTTGTTTTCCACGATCACGGGCTTGCCGGTGACCTCGGAGAGCTTGTTGGCGTAATAGCGGGCAACAACATCACCGCCGCTTCCCGCGGGCAGCCCCACCACCACCGTCAGCTCCTTGTTCGGGTAGGACTGCGCCGCTGCGGCCATGCTGGCGCAGAGCAGGCATACCGCCGATGCTTTCAATCCATAATTTCCCATGTTTTTCTCCCGATTGTGTTGACAGAATCCGTCGTGGGCGCGATTCCATCGCGGGGCACTTTCCACGTCTCTTGCGGACTGCATCCTGGCGCTGTCGGACGCGCATGCCGCCGTGAAGGCTGCGCTCTGATATCGCGAATGCCGAAGCGGCATCAACT
>JBCKLP010000105.1:0-8411 GCA_038903735.1 Burkholderiales bacterium
GCACGCCGATCGTGAGGAGCCGATGCGTGAATACTGCGCCGGGCTGATGCTGCCACTCAAGAGAAAGAGCGTGGAGCCGACTGCCGCGCACGTGGGGCCGCAAGCGGTGAGTGCAAAACATCAATCGCTGCTGCACTTCGTGGGCAACTCGGCCTGGTCGGATGAAGCGATGTTGCGCAGTGTTCATGACTACTGTCATTTCGCGGGCTAATGAGGCCACCGATTTGCGGCGTAATGATGCCAGCAGAAGTAGTGGTTTTTGTGGCTCCGGACGGTTAGTTTTGTAGCTTGTTTTTCGGTTTTTTGCACTCGATAAAATCACACATTTATCCTAAATCCGGCAGTTCGCAGGACTGCCAAACCGCGAAAGACTAGAGTTGGCGCGGCTTTCCGGGCGATTTCCTCGACTGCGCCGCAGTTCCCAATGGGTAACTCCGCGAAGCGCGAAATGTTGAAGGGTGACAAGACGTTGGCCGAGATCGGCGCCGGCAACTGCGTTTTCTAGGTTTATCCTATTTTCCTCAGTTGATCTCAAAAATAGAGTGCGGAATTTGAAATTATCAGTTTATGTTCAATAACTTGAATTGCATTTTTCCAACTGCGCCACAGTTGCCTTTTTGGTGAATTTTTGATCAACCGAAGGTTCTTGCAATTCAATGAGATGGCACTTACATCGCCCAGTCAACTGAGGAAAATAGGATAATGAACTTGAACGCACCGTAGGTATTGAGCGCCTGGCATGCTGGGCTCACGTGCGCCGACGTTTTGTGGAAGCGGTGCGGGTGCAGCCCAAAGGCAAACGTGGCAAGGCTGATGAGGCGGTGGCAATGATCGGCAAGTTGTATGGCATTGAGCGCGAGTTCAAGGATGCCAAGCAAGAGGATCGCTATCTGGCACGCCAGAGCCGCAGTGTGGCAGTCTTGGCTGAGTTACGGGCGTGGCTGCAGAAAAACCAGCCGCTGGTCACACCCAAGAGTGCGCTGGGTACGGCGCTGGCTTATATAGACAATTTGTGGAGTCGGCTGACGCGCTATACCGAGCGAGGGGATCTGCCGATTGATAACAACCGCTGTGAGAATGCGATTCGCCCCTTCGTGATCGGCCGCAAGGCTTGGCTATTCAGTGACACACCAGCCGGGGCACATTCTAGTGCGGTGATTTATTCGTTGGTGCAGACGGCCAAGGCCAATGGTCTGGAGCCTTATGCCTGGCTGCGCCGGGTGTTGCATGATTTGCCTGCAGCCACGACCGTCGAGGCGGTTGAGGCTCTGCTGCCGTGGAATCTGCGTATACCCGATTTGACGGGCAAAGCGGCCGCCTGATCTACTGGGGTTGGTGGAGCCCTTACAATGTATTCGCATTTGATTGCTGCAGTATTGTCCGAGCGTAAATGGGTAGCATTGGCGTGGCCTGAGCCGCAAACGCGAAGGAGGGGAAATTATGCGTGGTTTCAGGAAGCTGGCGATGGTAGCCGTTGCAGCCGTCGCGGTAGCACCAATCTCGGGATTCGCGGAGGATCCTGCTCCGGTGAAGATCGGCGTTATCACCTTCTTGTCCGGCACGGCGGCTTCGCGTTTCGGCGCGCCCGCGCGAAACGCGGCCGAGGTGGTGACCGAATTACTGAACACAGGCGATGCAGGGGTGTGAACTATGTCTGAACATCAAGAGCACAGGGTCGTTTACGTTTCTCACCCTGCGAGCGGCCTAGCTAGGTCGAATTTCCCCTTAGTGTGTCACGTGGCTGGCAACAAGATTGTCAGGTCGCTTCCCTTCCATATTCCCGAAGATGTCAGGCTCTACGAGATCAAGACCTCGCGGGGCGTCTTCACGCGGTCCAGAAAAGAAGTGCAGATGCCTTTGGCATATGCCTGGAAGCGGAGGGTTCATTCCGAGACGAGGGTTAAGTATCCCCTATTGCGAAATGATTGGAGCCCCGACAATCCGAATCCGGAGAAGCGCGGCAGCAGCGGCTATTCCCGCATCAGTTGGGATCAGGCGCTCGACATCATCGTTGGTCAGCTAAACCGGATTCGTGAGAAATACGGGTCGATGGAGCCGGTTCTGGTTCAGGCCGATGGCCACGGGCAGAGCGGATACATGCAGTCCTTGCATTTTTGGGGGCACTATCTCTTCGACATGATCCACGAGCGCCTCGGATGGGGATGGTGGACCCAGCAGGTGAGGAACCCCGACAGCTGGGAAGGGTATTACTGGGGAGCCAAGCACGTCTGGGGCTTCGATAGCACCCTGGGAGAGCCCCCACAGGATGCGGTATGGGACGACGTGCTCGAGCACACGGAAATGGTCATCTTCTCGGGCAATGATCCAGAGGCGACTGGCTTGGGCATGTCGGGATCGAGCGCGCTGGGGATGGTCAAGTGGCTGAAGAAAGCCGGCATCAAGATTGTCGCCATCTCGCCCGACCTCAATTATTCGGCAGGGGTGCACGCGGACAAGTGGATCCCCTTGAAGCCGAATACGGATGCCGCGCTGTATCTCGCGCTGGCGCATACCTGGATCCTTGAGGGACGGTACGACAAGGACTACGTGAGCACGCACACGGTCGGCTTCGACGAGTTCAAGCGCCACGTGCTGGGCGAAGACGACGGCGTGGCGAAGACCCCTGCGTGGGCGGAGCAGATAACCGGCGTGCCGTCGCGCACGATTCGCGCGCTCGCCAGGGAGTGGGCCGCCAAGAAGACGAGCCTGTCGGTTTATTTCGGCGGCCCGAAGATCAGAGGGGGTCTATCGCATCTCGCCGCAAGGCTGGAGGCCTATGTGTTGGCGATGCAGGGTATCGGCCGCCCGGGAAGACAGTTCCTGAGGACTGGGGCGCCGTCCTTTGACAAGAAATCATTGGCGCGGGTGCCTCGTTATCCCGAGGTGGACAAGCGCGGAATCGCCATGAATCCGATGATCGAGTACGCGATCGGGAAGGGACCGAAGTCGCCGGTGTTCATCCCGAGAACCCTTGCGACCGAGGCGATTCTGTGCCCGTCCATTGAATGGAGAGGTACGTCCGCTGCGTTGGCGAAGGCAGAGGACCAGTTCAATCGCTACCGCTTTCCCCCCAACGATGACCATCCTGGCATTCGCATGGTGTGGAATGAGAATGGTAGTCAGGCAGGAAGCTGGGGCAACGGCTGGAAATGGCTGGAGGCGCTACGAAGCTCGAAAATTGAATTTGTCGTTGGGATTCATCCGTGGCTCGAGAACGACATCGCGTTCTCGGATCTGATACTGCCTGCACAGACGAACTTTGAGCATGAGGATCTGATCGCGGTGCAAAGGAGCGATATACTGGCCATGTTCTACCAGGAGCAAGCTATTGAGCCGGTCGGCGAATCGAAGAGCGACTACGAAATACACAGGATGATCGGGCAGCGACTCGGATTGGACGAAGTGTTTCCGCCGGTCGATCAGTGGTTGAAAAAGGCCTACGATGGAACACTGGCGTCGACAAAGCTTGGAATCACTTGGGAAGAGTTCAAGCAGAAAAAATCCATTATTTACGACTGCCCGACCTGGGACGAGTGGGTGGATATCAAGAAGGAGCATGGTTACGGCCCGAATCAGGGCGGACTCCATTGGTTCGCTCAAGCGGGCGGCGGGCTGGAAACGGCTTCGGGAAAAATTGAATTCGTATCTTCCAGAATCGCGGCTCTCGATGCCGATAATGCGGAGCGGCCGCCACTGGCGCGATGGATGCAGCATGCGGAGATGCAAAGCGCGCCAAGGGCAAAAGCCTATCCCCTGCTGGTCATGTCGAACCATCCAAGATTCAGGTTTCACGTACAAGGCGACGATGTCGACTGGATCAGGGAGATAGGCAAAATTCGCGGGGCCGACGGCTATCTGTATGAACCGTGCTGGATCCACCCAAGCGACGCGAAAGCCAGGGACATCTCGAATGGGGATGTCATCATGGTCCACAATGAGCGGGGTGCAGTGCTGGCCGGGGCCAGGGTGACCGAAAGGATTATTCCCGGCGCCTTGGGCATCGAACACGGCGCCAAGATCGACACCGTAATGCTGAATGGCAAGCTCATCGACAGGGGTGGATGCATCAACCTCATCGCGCCCTCGCCGCTGGATAAATATGGAGTGGGCGCGGAGATCAAAATTCCGGAAATGAACGTCAGCGGTTTTTTGGCGGAAGCAACCAAGATAGACGTGTCGGAAATAGTGGCGCGCCATGGCGACGCCCAGCACAGCACACCAATCAAGGATCAATAGCACTATGGGCAAGAAGAAGTTTCTTATCGACGCAGACGCGTGCACCGGCTGCAATCTGTGCGTCATCGCGTGCAAGGACGAGCATGTCGGAACCGCGTATTCACCGTGGACGGCGCCTCAGCCTGACACCGGCCACTTCTGGATCGATGTCAAACCAATTGAGCGGGGGCGGATACCCAGGGTCGGGATGAAGTATCTGCCACTTCTCTGCCAGCATTGTGAGAATGCCCCCTGCATCAAGGCGTGCCCCGTGGAGGGTGCCATCAAGAGGAGGGATGATGGCCTGGTATGGATAGATCCTGCGGCTTGCACCGGTTGCGGGCTCTGCGAAGCGGCGTGCCCCTACGATGTCATTTACATAAACAAGGAACTTGGCATTGCACAGAAGTGCACTGGCTGCGGACACCGCGTCGATGCAGGATTATTACCCAGATGTGTTGAAATCTGCCCGCACGACGCCATAGTCTTCGGCGACGAGACGGACCCCGTCTTCAGTGAAGTCGAACACGGTGAGGCGCTGGAAGTCTATCACCCTGAGTACAAGGCGCAGCCGAGGGTCTATTGGAAGGGTCTACCGAAGCCATGGATCGCGGGCGCGGTGATAGACGCGGTTAGTGATGAGGTGATTTCAGACGTAGCGATCACTTCGACCGATCTCTTTGAAGACGGATCAGTCACCGTGCTATCGGATGCGTTTGGTGATTTCTGGATAAGGGGCTTGGAGAAGGACCGAAAGTACAGACTCGAGATTAGAAAGGAAGGCTACGAAGACTTCCTTGCAATCGTGACCACAGATGGTGAGCAGGACCTGGGTAATGTCTGTCTGAAACGGACACGATAGTGGGATGCAGGCCACCAAGCGTCGGTTGCCATCGGGTTTCAGAGGGGCAAACGATCCGGCACTCGCTGCTCGCGTTTTAGCCCACCCAACGAAGGAGGACACACCGTGCCGTTCGTCAACATCCGCATCGTCTAAGGTCATTCCAAGGAGCGCAAGGACGAGATCGCGCGCCGCGTTACCGACACCATTTCCGAGGTGGCGAAACTGCCGAAGGAGGCGATCTGGGTCGTGTTCGAGGACGTTAAGTCCGACGACTGGTACGTCGGGTCCACGCGCGTCAGCCAGATGAAGAAAGGTTGAGGCTGTGAACGCCGAGACCCGCGATCCGCGGTTTAAGCTGAAGTTCCTCCCCCAAAACAGCGCACTTCCCCTATGAAGTGGCCTGCAAAAGAGGTTCCACGTTCTGACTACATTTTGATCTGAGCGATCAAGTCGAGGGCACTTTTTTGCTTCGGCGTGGGCGTCGTAGTGAGATCAAACGTAGGCGCACCCTGGGCACCCTTGGACGTGCGACACGTATTACGCACGATGGTTTGCAGCTCCTGCATCAACGTCTGGAAACTATGCACCTGGGTTCCATCATCCAGGGTGCGGCTGGCTACCTTCTTCATCGCCGCCTCCGAGCGCTTGGCAGGCGCCACCGGATCACGAATAAGCTTGGCCACTTGATCTTCATCAGCAAACATCAGCTCGCGCCAGGCCTCGCGCATGTGCCACTCCACGTAGTAGGCCAGCATGCACAGAAAGATATGCGCGCGCACCCGGCCTTCCAGGTGATGATGAATCGGGCGCACCTTCAAATCCATCGTCTTCAGAGACCGAAACGCCCGCTCCACCTGCGCCAGGGACTTGTAGGTGCGTACACAGGCAGCCGCATCCATGCGCTCAGCCTGGACCGATGTGCGGATGATGTACAGCCCATCAAGGGCCGCCTCGGCGCTGATGTTCTCAGCAAGGCGGGCAAATGTCAGCGCGTCATCGGTAATGGTCAGCTCAAAGTGTTTGGCCACCTTGTACTGGTTGACCACCTTGCCCACCGCCACGCCAATCTTGTCCTTGTCTGCGAGCTTGCCCGCCTCCACCCGGGTCTGAACCTTTTGCAGGTTCTTCTCGGTGGCCAACAGCAGATCGTCTCGGGTGTGCGCGCGCAATTTGGCCAACTCCGGGTTGCGACACGCCACCAGACGCTCGCCGGGAAATTCGGGTGAGCTGATCTCCAGCAAATTGCGCTCATCGAACAGCCCCATCTGCAAATGGCCCTGCTCCACCAGCGTGCGAATCGAGGCACTGCGCAGCGCTGTGACCCAGTCGATGTCGCTGTCTTTGCTCATCTCATCGATGGCCTTTTGCGAAATCATGCCCCGGTCCCCCACCATCACCATGCGCTGGATGCCAAACTGCTCGCGCAGGCGTTTGACCTCGGGCATGAACGTCACGCTGTCCGATGTATTGCCTGGGTGTACCGAGATGGCCACCGGGCAACCCCGACCATCGGTGAGCAGGCCGTAGTTGACCTGCAGCGTGCCGCGCTTGCCATCGCGGCTGTAGCCCAATTGGGCCAGGGGGCAGTGGCTGCCTTCGAAGTAACTCGACGAGAGGTCGTAGAGCACCAAAGAGTCCTCTTGGAGGTGGCGTGCGGCCAACTTCTTTTGAATCCGGTCTTGTCCCGCGAGCAGCCAGTCCATGGCAGCGTACAGATCGTCTTCAGTGGCATCAACCACGCCAAACTCCTGCGCCAGGGTGCTGGTGTGCCACAGCCGCGTGGTGGCCAGTTTGGTGGCCGGGCAAAGAATGCGCGAGGCCACCATGGCTTGCACCAGGTCACGCTCAGGGCAGGGTTTGGAGGCCAGCAGGGAGGCAAAGCCAAGGCGCTGCATGGCGAGTTGCACGGTTTGCACATGGCCGTGCGCCATTGAGCGCGTGATCTCGAAGGTTTGCGCCACGGGGCACAGAGCCTCGCCGCGCAAGGCGGCGCGAATCGAATCGATCTGGAATGCCGCCAAGCCCGACAAATTGGCCAGTGTGCGCTTGCAAACCTTGGCACCCTCGCGGTAGGACTCACGCAACAAAACGGTGGGGGTCGACCCTCGGTTTGGAATTATTTGAACATGCATGCCTACATTTATAGACTATTACATTGGTAATGTCAATAACATTACATGTCTACAAAAAGAAACACGAAAAACCCACAATGTTGTTGATTCAAAAGGGATTTCCACTCAAAAACGGGGGGGATGGGGGAGGAACTTCAGGCTAAACGTGGTCTGTCCCCTACTGAAAAAAGTTGAACGAGGATGTTTCCGGAAACTAAAACGTATTCTGACCCAAAGGAATAAACATGGAAAAGCATTTGCTCTGCCGACTGTTCTTCGCCGCAATGCTGGTGTTTTCTGCGGCTGTCAAAGCCCAGGAATTTCCAACCAAGCCAATCAGGATAGTGGTGCCGTTCCCGCCGGGCGGCGTGACCGACATACTGGCGCGCCTGGTGGCCGACAGGTTCAGGGAGCGGTGGAATTTTCCGATGATTGTCGAGAACCGCGCCGGCGCCTCGGGAAACATCGGTGCGGAGTTCGTGGCGAAAGCGGCACCTGACGGCTACACGCTAATGGTCACGCCGCCATCGCCGCTGGTCACGAACAAGAGCCTGTTTTCAAATCTTGCCTACGATCCCGACGCGTTTGTGCCGGTCTCCATCATCTCAATGGCGCCGATGGTGCTGCTAGTCAATCAAAAGGTTCCGGCCGACAGCGTGCGGGACCTGATCGCCCTTCTCAAGGCGTATCCCGGCAAATTCAATTACGCATCGACGGGCAGCGGCGGCACCACCCACCTGACGGCTGAGTTGTTCCTGTCAATGGCTGGGGTCAAGGCCGGTCAGGTGCCCTACAAGGGCGTCGCGCCCGCCGTGGTGGACCTTCTCAGCGGGCAGGTGGATATGATGTTTACCGAGATCGGCAACGCGCTGTCGCACGTTCGCGCCGGCAAAATGCGGGTGCTGGCGGTTGGCAGTGAAAAGCGCAGCCCCATGGTGGGCAATGTTCCCGCCATGTCCGAGGTGTTACCCGGCTTTGTGGCCATGGTCTGGGTGAGCGTAGCCGCGCCGCCGGGAACCCCGCCGGCCATCGTCAACCGGCTTTCCGCCGCGGTGGCCGAGGGCGTGAAGCAAGCGGACTTCGCCAAGCGACTGCAGGATCTGAACAACGAGGCGATCGGCAGTACCCCGGCAGAGATGGCGGAATTCATCAAGCTGGACAGGGACCGGTGGACTAATGTGATTCGCAGGATGGGCATCAAACTCGATTGAACCCGGTTGGAGAACTTGGTCCTCAACCGC
>JBCKLP010000106.1:0-8324 GCA_038903735.1 Burkholderiales bacterium
CGCGCCCGCCTCCCGGACTGGCTGATCTCGACGTGCTAAAATGAGAATTACTGAATTTCTGAAATATGTAAATATGGAAATCGGCAGGATCGGGCGTAATGGCACACTGGTTATCCCCGCCAGACTCAGGCGGCGTTACGCCTTGAATGAGGGCGGGACGGTGGTATTTGAAGAATCCGCTGATGGCATCAGCATACGGCCTGCGGTGATGGTGCCGGTGGAGGCCTATTCTCCGGAGCGCAAGGCGGAATTTCTGCTGAACAATGCCCTCGACGCCGATGATTACCGGCGGGCAGTGCGCGCGGTGCGAAAGTTGGGTCTTGACCCTGAAAATATTCCGCACCAGCGTCTGTGACGCCACGCGTTTTTCTTGACGCGAACGTGCTGTTTTCCGCCGCATGGACGGCGGATTCCGGGCTGGGCAGGCTTTGGAAACTCAAGGGCGTCGTACTGGTAAGTTCTCGGCATGCCCTTGCCGAGGGTGAGCGGAATCTGGACTCTGATTCGCAGCGCTCAAGGTTGCAGAAACTGGCTGCCGGCATAGCCTTCATCGAAGCGCCGTCCGGGGGCGTACTGCCGGCGGGTATTGAAATGGTTGAAAAAGATGTGCCCATTTTGCTGGCTGCGATTGAAGCGCAGGTCACACATCTTCTGACTGGCGATCGGCGTCACTTTTCTCACCTGTATGGCAAATCGATAAAAGGCGTGAAGGTACTCACGCCGGCTTCGTTTATGGGTCTGTACAAAGAGTAAACCTCGGGGACAGACCACGTTTAGCCGCACCCGGGGACAGACCACGTTTCGCCGGACAGTGGCGAGCATAGCTTGCAAGTCAATTGGCGAAACGTGGTCTGTCCCCTAACGGTTTGCCAACCGGGGCAGCAGGCGCAGCGCATTGTCGCGCTCCATTGCGAGGCGATCCGTGGCGCTCAGATCGAGGCGCGCAAGATTCTCGACCAGGGGCACGATGGGGCCGAAGGGAAAATCGGTGCCGAACAGCATGCGTTCTATGTCCACCAGGTCACGGATGGCATTGAAGCTACGTGCCCCAGTCATGCTGGCCACATCGAGATAAAGTTTCTTCATCTCATGCATGGCCCCGTGCGGATTCCGCGCTGCGGCCAGGGGATGGCGATCCAGGCTGACGATGCGGTCGGCTGTCTGCGCCAGTGTCCCGCCGCCATGGCAGAAAATGAACTGGATATCCGGGCAGCGCGAGAATGTGCCGTTGAAAAGCAGACTGATGATGGCGCGGGTGCTGTCGAATAAAAGCTCGATCAAGCCATTGGCCACGCCGGGTATGGTCGCCGTACAGCAGCCCGGCACATTGGGATGCACGAACACCACGGCGCGGCGGCGGTTCAATTCGTCGAACACCGACGCAAATGCGGGATCGCCGAGCCAGGTGTTGCCGTAGCTGGTGAGAAGGCCCGTGCCGTCGGCCTTCAGTATGTCAAAGGCGTGCGTGATCTCGCGCAGGCTGCCCTCGACATCCGGCAGGGGCAGCGCGGCGAACAGGCCGAAGCGTCCGGGATGCGTTGCCACCTGCGTTGCCGCGTATTCGTTGCAGCGCCGCGCCATGTCGCGTGCCGCGGCATCGTCGCCGAACCAGACCCCCGGCGTGGAAATGGAAAGCACCGAGGTGGCAACGCCTGTGCGGTCCATTTCCGCAATTGACTGCGCGGGTGTCCAATGGAACAGGTGCGGAAAGCCCACCGCGGTGGTGAGTATCTGCGCGCGTGCCGCTTCGAGGTAAAAAGGCGGCAGGACGTGGTGATGGATGTCGATCCGGTGTGCGGCGGACTGGCTCATGCGTGGGCTCCCAGGGTATTGGTGTCGTCGAACGGAGGGCACTGCAATCTGCATTCCCGCCAGAACTGCTAATCTAACGCATCGGGAGAAAACGCTCAGGCGAGCCAGCCATGAATATCGAAGAGATCAGTTTGTTTGTTGATGATAGAGCGCAGGACGGGGTGTTTCGCGTGCATCGCGACGCGTTTTGCGACCCGAAAATATTCGAGCTCGAAATGAAATACATCTTCGAGCGCAACTGGAATTTCCTCACGCTCGAATCCGAGCTGGCCCAGCCGCATGATTTTGTCAGCACCCATATCGGCCGCACACCGGTTCTGGTAAGCCGTGATGTGAAGGGCAATATCGCCGCATTCGTCAACGCCTGCCGCCACAAGGGGGCGACCGTGTGCCGGAGGAGTTCCGGCAACGCGAAATATCACGTCTGCCCCTACCATGGCTGGGCCTACGATTCGGCCGGAAAGAATGTCGACATCAAGGATCGCAAGTCGGGCGCTTATGCGCCGGCCTTTGACGCGGAGAATCACGATCTCCTTCCCGTGGCGAAGGTGGGCAATTACCGCGGCATGATCTTCGCCAGCCTGTCGGCCGATGTGCCGCCGCTGGAAGAGTGGCTGGGCGACATGCGCAGCATGCTGGACATCTCCATCGATCAGGGCCCCGCGGGGTTGGAGTTCGTCCCCGGCCGCACCACCTATACCTTCCGCGCCAACTGGAAGCTGCAACTGGATAACGCGCTGGACGCCTATCACCTCACCTCCACGCACACCAGTTTCATGGATGTGGTGGCGCGCCGCCGGAAGGGTGAGGGGCACCAGGATGCCAACCAGTACGACTGGGGCACGCGTGACGAGGCGGTGGGCGGCATGTACAGTTTTGCCAACGGACATTCCTGCACCTGGGCCGATCAGCCGGAGCGCGCCAAGCGCCCCATCTGGCCGCAGATTGCTGACATTCGCGCGCGCGTGGGCGACGTGCGCGCCGAGTGGATGCTGCGCCTGCGCCAGCTCAATGTGTTTCCCAATATGCAGATCAACGATGCCTCAGGCGTGATCCTGCGCGTCATGCGGCCGCTGGCGGTGGATCTCACCGAAATGCAGAGCTATTGCCTTGCGGCGAAAGGCGAGAGCGCCGAAGTGCGCGCGCGCCGCCTGCGCCAGTTCGAGGACTTTTTCAATCCGGGCGGCATGGCGACACCGGACGACACCGTGACCTACGCCGAATGCCAGCAGGGTTTTCCGGCGCAGGGCTTCACTTGGGTGAACGGCTATTCGCGGGGTGCGGCCAGTTTGCAGACTGATAACGAGCTTTCGCGTGAGCTCGGTCTTAAACCCAAGACGAGCGTGCAGGGGGTGTGGAACATGTTCAACGAAGTGGGTCTGCACGCGCCTTATCGGGAATGGGCGCGGCTGATGGCGGCGGGGGCAGCCGGCAAAAAAGCATTTGATTGAATCTCTCCGGGTTGAATTCCCCGCCCCTTGGGGCGAAGGCATTTGGGTCGGAGGCAGTTAATACCCCGCCCCTTGGGGCGGGGAAATTTATTTTGTCTTGCCTGGAGGGGAAAGAATGAAAAAAACCAATGTGCTGGTCGCCGGTGCGCTGGGTGTTGCCCTTGCGGCAGCCTTGGGTAACGTGCAGGCGCAGTCCTATCCGAGCAAGCCGGTCCGGGTGGTGCAAACCCTGGGTGCCGGTGGCGGCGCGGATCCCCTGGCACGTCTTATCGCGCAGCGGCTGACCGAGACGCTTGGCCAGCCGGTGGTGGTGGAGTCACAATCTGGCGCCGGCGGCTCGCTGGGGGTACATATGGTGGCGCGCGCCGCACCGGACGGCTACACCATTGCGCTGGGTTCGGTCAGTGCCCTGGTGCTCAGGAAATTCCTCACCAAGAACACGCCCTACGAGGCGCCCAAGGATTTCTCACCCATCATTCTGTTGGGTGAAACCGTCTCCTGCGTGGTGGCGAATCCGGGCATGGGTGTGAATACCCTGCCTGAAGCGCTTGAGTACGCAAAGCGCAATCCGGGCAAGGTGGCCTACGGCAGTTCCGGCATAGGCACGACGCATCATCTGTCCGGTGTCATGGTGGAGCAGCTCGCGGGCGCACAGATGCTGCACGTTCCCTACAAGGGCGGCGGCGTGGCGTTGTCCGACTTGCTGACCGGACAAATCCAGTTGCTTTTTGGCATCGTCGGCACGATGGCGCCGCAATTGAAATCGGGCAAGGTGAAAATGCTCGCCATCAACGCCGGCAAGCGCTTCTCACGCCTGCCGGATGTGCCCACCATAGGCGAAGTGCTGCCCGGCTACGACCGACCGCCAAGCTGGAACGGTTTTCTCGGGCCGGCAGGTATGCCGCAACCCATCGTGCGCAGGTTGTACGAGGAGATCAACCGCGTGGCCACGCAGCCGGCGGTGATCGAGAAACTGCTTGATCTCGGTTTTGTGGTGGACACGGCCAATCCGGAGGAGTTCACCACCTATATCCGCCGCAGCAACGAGCTGTTCGGCAAGCTGGTGAAGGCGGCAAAGATAGAGCCGGAGTGAATTTTCCCGCCGAGGTGGCGGGATTAGTCGAGAAGTCTGACCGAGGAGAGCATGCGTATTGCGTCTTACAATTCGGGGCCTTCATCCGCCGCGCATTCGAGCTCACTGAAAAAATAACCACGGCGGCAAAGATCGTTCCGGAATGACAAAGGGCCGGTTTGCGGCCGGCCCTTTTAATCGGTGGATCGCGCCGGGGCGCGGTCCGCAGCCAATCGAGATCAGACTTTCTGGTAACCGCCGTTGTCGGCGTGCGCCTGTTCGCGGTAGAAGCCCAGCTTCTTCATCACCGGATGGTCGTTGATGGAGAAGAAGATGGCATCCTCGCTGCCGGTGTTGGCATGCTCGTGCAGGGCCCAGGAGGGCACCACGAAAATATCGCCCTTGCCCCAGTCGAACACCTTGCCGTTGATGATGCTGCGTCCCTTGCCCTGCTTGACGTGGAATATGGAACTGCCGGCGACGTGGCGCGCCTTCAGCTTTTCGCCCTTGCGGATCAACTGGATCTGGCAGCCGATGGTGGGCAGGGCAGGGCCGCCGTTTTGCGGATGGGTGTACTCGAGCACGATGCCCTCGTAGGGGCTGCCGTCGTGGTCACGCAGGGCGTGCAGCGCTTCGGCGGTCTGGTCCCAGGAGTACACCATCAGCGGCGAGAAGATTGTCTCCTCCTTCATCCAGGTGGGCGAGAGCCGCCCGTGCCCGTACAAGGCCTGCGAGCCGTTCACCGGCTTCGAGGAGGGGAAGCACTCCTCGTGGTACATGTCGAAGAACATGCTGTTCATCGCCTTGGTGAGCGGCACATCCAGTCCGTCCATCCACACCACGGTCGTATCGGTCTCGTTGCCGTGGTCATGCCAGGTCCAGCTGGGCGTGAGCACCAGGTCGCCCACATGCATGATCACCTTTTCGCCTTCCACTGCGGTATAGGCGCCGTCACCCTGCATGATGAAGCGGATGGCGTTGGGGCTGTGGCGGTGGCTGCGCGCAATCTCGCCGGGCAGCAGTACCTGCACCGCGGCGATCAGCGTATTGGTGGTGGCCCAGGCGCCCTTCAAACCGGGGTTGAACAACTGCATGGCGCGGCGTTCGTCGCCCACCGGTACGGCGGTGGCGGACTGCTTCACCACTGATTCCAGCAGCTCGGCCTTCCAGATGTGCGGGATGGCATCCGGCTGCGGATGCGGGGTCATCTGGCTGGCGATCTCCCAGAGGCCATAGATGCTGTTGTCGTGAATCTGCTTGTGAAATGCGTCTTCGGTCTGGCGGTGTTCCGGTGCGTTCATGGCTCGTTCCCTTTGGCGACTTTGCGAGGGAGTATCGTACCACCATGGGCGGTTTGGGGGTGCCTCTGCCGGGGGGGGCAGACTTGGATGAACGGCGGCTCGGGATACAGGGACATACGATTGATTGTTGTCCGCTGTGTGCGTAGCATAGAGGGCGAAGCCATTGAAAAATTGAGGAGATCAACACGATGTCAGCCACTGCACAGTCGATGAACGAGCGCGCCGACGCGCTCGAATTGCAGCAGATGAAAGAAATGGACGATCGCATCATCACCAAGTCGATGCTTTATTGCCTCGCCGAGGGCAAGGACTCCATGGGCGCGCCGATCAACTACGGCCCGGGAAAGCACCTGATGATGGGCGAGGACCCGCGCCTGAAGAAAATGCCCGAGAAACCCACGCTGCTGGATTACTTCAGGCTGCGCTTTTCGCCGGGCCGCGGCTTCCAGCACCTCTTGCAAAGCGCCAACCTCGCGCAAAAAAATGGTCTGCCGGAAAAGATGGTGCTGGCCTGCCTGCTGCACGATATCTCGGTGGTGGCATTCATCCGCTCCGACCATGGCTACTGGGGCGCGCAGCTGATTGAGCCCTATGTCGACGAGGAAGTGAGCTGGGCGATCCGCTCGCACCAGGCGCTGCGCTTCTATCAGGACGCCTCGGTGGGTTATGAGTATCCCGACATGTACGTGCGCATGTTTGGCGAGGGTTACCGTCCCGATGCCTACATCGAGGAGGAATACCAGCGCGCGAAGCAGCACAAGTGGTATATGTCGGCGCGCCAGATCTGCGCAAACGACCTCTACTCCTTTGATCCCAATGTGGTGGTCAATCTGGAGCAATTCGAGGAAGTGATCGGACGCAATTTCAAGCAGCCCAAAGAGGGCCTGGGCAACGACAACACGCCGGCATCACACATGTGGCGCACCATCCGCCGTCCCAGCAACGCCCTGTGATGCGTGCCTGATTTGAAGCGCCGCCTTTACACGGGAACGGACTACCGGCGTGCACAGACCATCGAGGAACTGGAGGGCTTGGCGCGTGCGCGGCTGCCGAATTTCGCCTTCCAGTACATTTTCGCCGGCGCCGAAGACGAGCTCACCCTGGCCTGGAATCGCGCTGCATTCCAGGCGCTGCGTTTCGTTCCCAATACCCTGGTCGATACCGCGGAACGCAAGCTGGGGATTTCGTTATTCGGCAAGCCATCGGCCTCGCCTCTCATCATCGCGCCGACCGGATTCAACGGCCTCGCCTGGCCCGGCGCCGATGTGGCGCTGGCGCGTGCCGCGGCAGCAGCCGGCATTCCCTTTTCCCTGAGCACCTTTTCCACTTCGCGGATCGAGGCGGTGGCGGAAGCCGGCGGGCGGCTCTGGCTGCAGCTCTACATGCTGCGCAACCGCGATATCGTCCGTGACCTGCTCTCGCGTGCTGCCGCCGCAGGCTACGAAGCGCTGGTCTTTACCACCGATGCCAATGTGGCGAGCGGCCGCGAATGGGACAAGCGCAGCTATCGCGCGCCGGGCAAGCTCACATTGCGCAGTTGGATCGATGCCCTCCTGCATCCGGGTTGGGGCATGCAGATCCTGCGCCACGGCATGCCGCAGATCGCCAATGTCATCAATTTCGTGCCCCCCGATCAGCGCAGCACAGCGCGTCGCGCGCATTTCATCGCCAACCAGGTGCAGCGCAATATCACCTGGGAGGATCTGCGTTGGCTGCGCGAGCTGTGGAAAGGCAAGCTGCTGGTGAAAGGCGTGCTGGCGGTGGAAGATGCGCGCCGTGCGCTGGACCTGGGTGCCGACGGCATCGTGCTCACCAACCATGGTGGCCGCCAGCTCGAGGGTTGCATTTCGCCATTGGAAACGCTGCCTGAAATCGTCCGCGAAGTGGGCGGCAAGATGACTGTGCTGATGGACAGCGGCATCCGCCGCGGCGGCGATGTGGTGAAGGCCATGGCGCTGGGGGCGGACGCCGTCATGGTGGGCCGGGCCACGCTGTATGGCGTGGCGGCAGCGGGCGAGCCGGGCGCGAGCCACGCCCTGCAGATTCTCACTGGCGAGATCGACCGCACCCTGGGCATGTTGGGACGGCGGAATTTCGCGGAAGTCGACGACAAAATCCTGTATGGCACGCACGTTCCCCGGCAATAATCCGCGCTTTCCGCGGCGCAGGCTGCCCGATTACTGAGGGCAACGGCGTCCGGCGCTGCTGTTTCTTTTCATTTACAACGCAATTTGAGCGAGGTTTGTCATGGCAATGGACGTCATCGATTACAAGATTTTTGGTTCCGAAATGCAGTTTGTCGAAATTGAACTCGATCCGGGTGAAGCGGCCATGGGTGAGGCCGGCAGCATGTTCTATATGGAAGCGGACATCCAGATGGAAACCATCTTCGGCGATGGTTCGGCGCAAAACACCGGCATCCTCGGCAAGCTAATGGGCGCGGGCAAGCGCCTGCTGACTGGTGAATCGCTATTCACCACCATCTACACCAGCACGGCACGCGAAGGCAAGCGCAAGGTGGCTTTCGGTGCGCCCTATCCCGGCAAGATCATTCCCATTGATTTATCCAAGATCGGCGGCACTTTCATTTGCCAGAAGGACGCCTATCTGTGCGCCGCCAAGGGCGTGTCGCTGGGCATCGCCTTCCAGAGAAAGCTGGGCGCGGGTTTCTTCGGCGGCGAGGGCTTC
>JBCKLP010000107.1:0-8316 GCA_038903735.1 Burkholderiales bacterium
GCGAAGCAAATCCCCTTGAGGGATGAGTTCGATCAGCGCATCGCGTGCTAGGGCCAGCCAGACGAGCCGCCCTCGCTCGGGGCCGCTCGTGCGTTGTGGTTTGGGCAGGTTTTCAGGTTCCTTCGACACAAGTTTCCAGATTGACTACGGTCGAAAGGCACGGGATACTTTCGAAAGTGGCTTTGAAATTCCTATCGTTCCCCCGTGTGCTCGCGTGCCGCTTCAATCCTGCGGTTTGAGGCCGGCGATCCTGATTGCCTTGCCCCACATCTCGTACTCGGCGCGCATGATTTTCGCGACCTCCTGCGACAACCGGCCCGCCGGCTCCATGCCCACAGCCGCCAGTCGCTCGCGCACCTCCGGCGTCCGGCTCGCTTCGACCAGCGCCCGCCCGATGCGATCCACCACGTCCGCCGGTGTTCCGGCCGGCGCATAGAATCCGAACCAGGCGTTCAGTTCCACCGGGTAACCTGATTCCTTCATCGTCGGAATGTCTTGCATCACCGGCGAGCGGCTCGGGCCGAACGTGGCCAGTATGCGCAGCTTGCCGGCACGATGGTGCGGCAGGGCTCCGCCCGAGGTGACGACCGATGCCTGCAACTGGCCGCCGAGCAGGTCGATCGTCACCTGCCCCGCGCCCTTGTAGGGCACGTGCAGGGCCTCAAAGCCGGCGGCATCCGAAAACAACGCCGCCGAAAGGTGCGGGATGGTGCCCGGCGCCGAGCCCAAAGCCCGGTAGCGCGCGTCCGACTTGGCGAGCGCGACGAACTCCGCCATCGATTTCGCGTTGACGCTGGCGTTCACGACCAGAACAATGTCGGTTAGTGCCACCATGGCCACCGGCACCACGTCCTTGAACGGATCGAAGCGCGGATTCCTGAAGGTCTGGGAAATCAGCGTGATCCCGCCGTTGGGCGCGAACAACAGCACCGATCCGTCCGCCGGCGAGGCGCGCAACGCGTCCATCGCGATCAGGCCGCTCGCGCCGATGCGATTCTCGACGATCACAGGCTGGCCGAGCGCCGCGCGCAACTTGTCCGCGTACAGGCGCGACACTATCTCCGTTCCGCTGCCGGGCGGAAGCCCGACCAGCACCCGTATCGGCTTCTGTTGCGCGCAGGCGCCGGTGGCAATCAAGGCCAGCAGCAGCGCGGCCAGGAAACGTTCGATCATGGATTTCATCTTGCGCTACTCCGATTCGGTGATTTGAGCATGGCTTCGCAGCGGTTCCGGAATCGTCTCGGGCGGCTGGCGGCCGGTTTCGAGCCCTTCAATTATTCCAGTATTAATATGATAACTTTCAGTGTAGCCCTATTGCGCGGGCCTTTTCAATAGCCGCTCGATTCCCAAGGACTTCGATGAAACGCTCATGGACGCCTCCCAGAATTAAAGGAATGGTAGCAAAGTCGCCGCGCGGCCTACAAATAGGCGCATAACGAATTGCATTTATCGAGTGCCATACAGCTCAGTACCTTTGCTCCAGCTTATGTTTCACCTCGGCGCCAGATACACGCCAAGTGCTTGTCTGGAAGCGTGCAAATACCCGCGTTCCTTCAATTTTCTCCGCAACGCCACGACTACGTAAGCTCGCCCGCCTTTATCCCTGGCCGCCGCTTATTCCCTTGGCCGCCGCCAATTCCCCCGGGTCACCCAGCTTCCCGCAAAGAGGCATGCGGCCACCAGCCAGAACACCGGTGCCACGCCGATGGCGGCACCCAGGGCCCCCGAGATCATGGGCACGCCGGCGTGGCTGGCATTCAGCAGGGTGACGCGCAGACCCAGCAACTCACCGATGCGATCCGGCGGCGAGAGTTCATACAGCAGCGCCTGGGAGATCGGGCCGGTGAGCCCGAGGGCCATGCCCACGCAGGCCGCCAGCAACGTGAGGGCCAGCACACCGGTCACTGTAGGGATCAGCGCCAATGCCAGGCCGCATACGAGCAGCGAGCCGATCAGCAATTGCCATGAGGCGATGGCGCGCGATACCCAGGGCAGGATCACGCGGATGACGATGGTGGCGACGGAGAAGCCGCCGATGATAAGGCCTATGGTGGAGGCACCCAGGCCGATCTGCGTGCCATAGAGCGGGATCAGGAAGATGACGATGCTCCAGGTGCTGGAGGCCAGCACCGCAACGATATACATGGCGCGCAACCGGGGTTCGCGCAGCAGCTCGAGCGCGCTGCTGCGCCGCTCGGTGCTCTTTGGCTTTGCAGGTGGCTGGGGCGGATAAGGCAGCAAGCCGAACATCAGGATGAGCAGCGGCACCGCGGCAATCAGCGTGAACATCATGAAGGTCTGCGCAAACCCGGCGTGCTCGATGGCAAAGCCCGCCAGCACCGGGCCCAGGGTTCCGGCCAGAGACTGGCCGAGCGAGGTCATGCTGAAATTCCGGACGCGCTCCGCGGGACCGCCGTATTGACCGGCGAGGCGCTGCTGGGAAATGAAAATCAGGTTGTGAAAAGTGCCGATCACCACGCTCATGATGAACAGCGCGGCCAGTTGGTTCCAGAATATGCCGATTGCCGCGCCCAGCGTGATCATCGCCGAACCGAGCAGCATGGGCACACGCGCGCCGGAACGGTCTATCCAGCGACCCACAGGCACCGAGGTGAACACACCGACCAGCGAGAACAGCGCCGAAAGCACGCCCACCATCGCCGGAGATTCACCCAGGTGCACCGCATACAGCATCACCGCGAGGCGCCCGCCCATCGGCACCGCGTGGCTGCAGGTGGTGATCGCCACCAGCAGGTAGATCGGGTTCATCGCGGCGGGCGGCCGCATTACACGGCGCCCCACTTTGTTGCCATCGGGAAAATGCCCTAGAAGCCGGCCACCGCCTCCAGCGTCTTGCCGGCTTTTTCATGTGCGCGGCGTGTCGAGGCGATATGTTCCATCACCTCGGGCGGCGAGGCGACTTCTTTGGCGAATTCGGGCCTTGCCAGTAGCATTTCCATCCACGCGCCCAGGCGCGGATGCAGCCTGGCGATCGGATACCCACCCAGCGACAGGCGGTTGGCGTAGATGCACCAGGCAATGTCGAGCACGCTCAAGGCATCACCCAGCAGATAGGGCCCCTTGGCGAGGCGCTGATCGAGCTCGTCGAACACCACGCGGAATTTCTGCGCCGAGGCGCGCGCCATCTCATCGCCGAAACCCTCTTTTGCGGCGCGCTCCCAGAAGGCGATCTGTGCCGCCTTGTCGGCATCCACCGCGCCCCGCACGGTGCCTGAGCCATTGGCCGCGTAGCTCTGCAAGGCCTCGGCAGGCTTGGGCGGTCCCGGCGGATTGAACACAAAACGAAAACTCAGGGTGCGCAGGTCAAGATGCAGATCGTCCTCGTGCCGCAGGAGCTTCGCCACTTCGTTCTCGAAACCGGCGGGAATCAGTTTGGGAAGGGGAAAAGTCTTCTCGAGATAAGTAATGATGTCGTTGCTTTCGATGTGCACCGCCCCGTCATGTACCAGCACCGGCACCAGGCCGCGCGGATTGATGCCGAGAAACCACGGGCGGAAATTCTCGTTGCCGTGCAGATCGACGACATGTGAATCCCAGGGTATGCCCTTCAGGTTGAGAAAGATGCGCAGCTTCTGCGAACAGGAGGAGCCCATGAAGTGCAGCACATGCACACCCTTCCAATCGAGCACTTCGCGGGTCTTGATGTCGCTATCGACCAGTTGAACCATATTGCCTCCGTGAAATTCAATGAAATTACCGTAGCCGGCTCAGCGTATTCTCCGCGCCGCGTGAAATCAGCGCCGGCAGAAAAAACGGCTTTTGATCGAATTCATGCCGCTGGCATCGTACATGCGCGGCTTGCATCCTGCTGCATTAACTTTGTAGACTGTGTCACTGCTTGAGAATCCCTGCCAGGAGAAACCCCGATGCCAGCCGCCCGCTTCCACCCCGAAGGCGTGATACCCGCCGTCCTGCTGCCGTTCAAGGAGGACCTTTCCATTGATGCCGCGGCCTTCAGCCGCCACCTGCGCGATGTGGCGGGGGTAGAGGGCGTGACCGGCATCACGCTCAACGCGCACTCCACGGAAGTGGCCTCCTGCAGCTTCGAGGAGCAGCAACGGGTTCTCGAGATTGCCCGTGAAACGCTGCCCGCCGACATGCCGGTCATCAACGGCGTGTATGCCGACGGCAGCCTGGAAGCACAACGCATTGCGCGCATGGCCGAGAAAAGCGGCGCCTCGGCGCTCCTGGTTTTTCCACCCAACATATTCCGCTACGGCAACACCGCAGCCATGGCCGTCGAACATTTCCGCCGCATCGCCGATGCCACCGACCTGCCCATCATCCTGTTCCAGTACCCGCTCACGGGTGGCCAGGGCTATACCCTGTCCACACTGCTTGCCATCATCGATGCGGTGCCCTCGGTGAAAGCCATCAAGGACGGCTGTGCCAGCCCCGAGTTGCACGAATTGCACATCCGCACGCTGCAGGCGCTGCCGGAGCCGGTCAGCGTGCTCTCCACCCACAGCGCCTGGCTGTACAGCTCGTTGGTGATGGGCTGCAAGGGATTGCTCTCCGGTAGCGGCAGCGTCATCGCCGATCTGCAGGCGCAACTGTTTCGCGCCGTGCAGGCCCGCGACATGGCCGCCGCCGAAGCGCTGAACACGCGGGTGCGCGCCACCTCCAGCGTGTTTTACTCGGAACCGCGCACCGACATGCACAACCGCATGAAAGAGGCACTGGTGCTGCAGGGCAAGCTCGAATGTCCGGCGGTGCGCCCGCCGCTGGTTAAGCTGGGAGCTGCGGAAATACGCAGGATTCGACAGTGCCTGCTAGATGCCGGCCTGCCGGTGGCCGACGGAGCGGTAAGAAAAGTTGCATAAAAGTTATACTTTATAAATCAATAATCCATAGCTGACATAGTGTTTTGGCCATACGGGTTATCTTAGTAGACAACCGTGCCGCTGGCGCCATACACCGCGAACGCCCGCGGCCTGGACGGCCCAAGCTCTACTGAAGCTTGACACCCGAATTTTTCACCAGGTTGGTGTACTTGTCGATTTCGCCGCGCAGTTCCGCCGCAAGTTCCTCGGGCGTGCTGGGCGAGGGATCCTCGCCGGCATCCGCCAGGCGCTTGATCACATCCGGCAGTTTCAAGGCAGCGCGCATCTCGGTGTTGATGCGCTGGATGATGGGAGCCGGTGTGCCGCCGGTGGCAAACAGCGACAGCGTGCCCGCGCCCGCCGAATAACCGGGAACATATTCGGCCATGGATGCCACCCCGGGCACCGCCGGCACGCGATTGCCGTTGGTGACGGCCAGCGCGCGCAGCTTGCCCGAGCGCACATGCGGCGCAATGCCGGAACTACCGGAAATCGAGGAACTGATCTGACCCGCCATCACCGCGAGATTGGCGTCGCTCGCACCCTTGTAGGGCACGTGAAGCATATCGGTGCCGGTCATCATCTTCAGTAACTCGCCGGCCAGGTGGTGGCTGCTGCCTACGCCAATCGAACCAAAGCTGATCGCGCCGGGCTTGGCCTTGGCGGCGGCGATCAGGTCCGTCACTGTCATATAGGGGCTGGAACCCGCCACCACCAGCACCAGCGCGCCCTTGCTGATGCCGCCGATGGGGGCGATGTCCTTGAACGGATCATAGGGAAGTTTACGCAGCAAAATGCCGGTGGCCACCGACCCCAGGGGCACCACGCCGATGGTGTAGCCATCAGGGGTCGCCCGCGCCAGTGTGCCGATGCCGATGTCGGTGCTGGCGCCAGTGCGGTTCTCCACAAAAAACGACTGGCCCATCGCAATGCCGAGTTTCTCCGCCATCAGGCGCCCGTTGTTGTCCGTGCTGCCACCGGCGGCCAACGGGACGATCACCCGCACCGGTTTGCTGGGATAGGACTGCGCCTGTGCAACCAGAGGAAGCAGCAGCATCGCGGTGAAAACAGCAAGTACGCGCAAATTAATGGTCATTGCTCATCTCCAGATTTCTACAGTATGGCCGGCACATAATGCACCATCCGCTCGTGGGAATATACTTCGATTCGTTCAGACAGGGAACCACCGCCGGGGCCACTGTCATTGGCACGCAGTGTGGCATTCTTTTTCAATCGTTGGAGCTGGAGCCCATGAGCGAAGCAGCCCCGCAGATCGAGTTCGGCATCGGTACCCTTGCCGCCGACGGCATGCCCGCCGTGGTGATCAGGGACCAGGTGATCCCGCTGGTGGACATTGTCATGCGCCATGCGGTGCCGCCAGGAATGGAACTGGCCCGCTCCATGCGCGAGCTGATGCCGCAATGGAATGTCTGGCATGACTGGCTGCGCGCCATGGACCTCAATCCCGCCAAGGAAGCGGGCTGGCAGCCTATCGACCTGGTGAAATTCGGCCCGCCGGTGCCCGAGCCCTGGGACATCTTCTCCACTTATCACAATTACGACAGGCCCAGCCGCGTCACCGGCCGCAGCGATCCGCCCAAGGCCGAGCGCGTGCTGCCCGACATGTTTTTCGGTTCGCGCTCCTCGCTCGCCGGGCACGGTGACACCGTCTATATCGAGCACGGCCGCATCAAGTTCGATTTCGAAGTCGAGGTGACTGCGGTAATCGGCAAGGAGGCGTTCCGCGTGCCCGCCGAGCGCGCCGCTGAATACATCGCCGGCTACGCCATCGCCAACGACCTCACCATGCATCACGCCTGGTGGCGGCCGATCCGCTCGAAAAGCCCGATCAACGACAACATCCGCATGAAGAATTTTCCGGGCTACACGCCGATGAGCCGCGCCATCGTGCCGCGCGACCTGGTGGGCGATCCGCGCGATCTCGCGGTTAAGGCCTGGGTGGGCGGCCGCCTCAGGCAGGACACGCGCACCAACAAAATGCTCTGGAGTGTCGCCGAACTCATCGAGTACCTCTCGCACATCATGCCGCTGAAACCGGGCTCGCTGATCCTCTGCGGCTCGCCCGAGGAACTGCCCACGCCGCCCGGCGAAGAGTACCAGGGGATACAGCCGGGCGAGAGTGTGCTCTGTGAGGTGGAAAAGCTCGGCCGCCTGGAGAATCTGATTCTCGAGCAAAGCGAGCGCCAGCCGCACGAGACCTGATGCGACGCCGTCCGCATTTCTCGACAGCGCCTGATTCTCCGCTCTTCGTAACGGAATTTTATTGGGGATTACGAAACTTCGTGACTGGCGAGACCACGTCGCGAATTCCCCTCACCCTCGGTCCCTCTCTCCCACGGGGACTTCCTACGGTCGCCGGCGGGAGAGGGATGAAAAGCCCTTCTCCCACCGGGAGAAGGGTTGGGATGAGGGAAAAACCTGTCACGAACATAGGTAATCCTCAATAGTGCCGCCGGAAACCTATACGCTGCAGGAAATTCTGTCCGACGCCGATGCCTATTTCGCGTCGGGCGACGCGGAGGCGGCCGTCGGCGTGCTGTTCGAAGGTCTGGATCAGTTCGAACCGCAAGGCGAGAGCCATGCAACACTGGCATTACGCATCGCGCTGGGAAACCTCTGCCACGCCTTCTGGGCGAAAAAGGATTTCGACGGGGCGCACCGGATCACCTCCCTGGTGCTGGATGCCGCGCTCAAACGCGCGCTGCCCGCGGGAAGCGCCTCCCCGGCGCGCGAATTCCTCGACTTGTATGTCAATGCCGCCGCCATGACAGGCACCACGCCCTTCCCCTTGCAGCGCCTGTTCCGGCACCGCAACCTGATCGGACTGTTCCGCCGCATCGCGGATTCCGTCGAGGGTGATGTCGCCGAATGCGGCTGCGCACGCGGCCTGTCATTCATGCAGTTGTGCGCCGCCTACCGGCAGAGCTATCCCGATTGGAAAGGCGTGGGCTTTCATATATTCGATTCCTTCCAGGGCCTGAGCGAGCCTGGCGCGGAGGATGGCGTGGACGCTGCGCCGAACGCCGACGCCAGGCAGGTGGCAGTCAACCGCACCGCAGGCAATTTCGCCTTTGCCTACGAGATGGTGAAACAAAGCGTGCACCGGCTGTATCCGATGGCAAGCCTGCATCAGGGCTGGATCCCCGAAGTGTTTGCCGGGCTGCCCGAGCGCCGCTACCGCTTCGTGCATGTGAATGTCGACCTGTACCAGCCCACCCGCAACAGCCTGCGCTACTTCTATCCCCGTCTCGCGGCAGGCGGCGCCATCATCACCGACGATTACAACTGGCCGGGCGCGCGCCAAGCCTTCGACGAATTCTGCGCCGCAGAGAATCTGGCTATTCAGCTCACCGACACCTCGCAGGCCTTCCTCATCAAACCCTGAAGGGGTCAGACCACCTTTTCACTACGCAGTCTGTCTATATCGGCACTGGAATAACCGATGTCGCCA
>JBCKLP010000108.1:0-8258 GCA_038903735.1 Burkholderiales bacterium
TTGCGCCGCACTGCCCAGCCGGCATGAATCGGCGGCAATACGAACTGCTCGTCCAGGCCTTTCAGGATATCGGGCAGGCCCGAGGACAGGTCGTTATTGAGCAGGATGGTGCAGGGATTGAAGTCGGTGAGGCCCAGGCGATTGCCGGTTCTGAGCAGGGGCTCAAGTAATAGCGGCGCGCCGCCTTCGACCTCGATGCGGGTGGGTGCAGTAATGGCCGGATTCAGGCTTCCGAGGCGCACATTGACGCCGGCCTGGTGCAGGATGGTGGAAAGGCAGCCGACGTTCTGCAGGTAAAACTGGTTGCGCGTGTGGTTCTCCGGGACCAGCAGAACATCCTTGGCGTTGGGACAGATTTTCTCGATGGCGCCCATCACCGCCTGCACGCATAAAGGCGTGAATGCGGGATTGAGGTTGTTGAAGCCACCTGGAAAAAGATTGGTGTCAACCGGCGCGAGCTTGAAGCCGCTGTTCCTCAAATCCACCGAACAGTAAAAGGGCGGCGTGTGATCCTGCCATTGGCCCCTGAACCAGTGCTCGATGGTGGTGCTCGATTCGAGCACACGCTTTTCCAGTTCCTGCAGGGGGCCGGTAAGAGCGGTGGTCAGATGCGGGATCATCGGCGGAATCCTTCGAGAAGTCGGGGGCCGAATGCGGCGCGTTCTGCGCCGCCGCGAGCGTTGATAGCGGGCTTACTTTGCCGCTTTGGCGGCGGGCTTGGGTGCCGCAGGTTCCTTGAAGCTGGCGCCGGATTTGTTGGCCATAAAGACCACCGCGCGCGCGACTTCATAATCGGACAGATCCGGGTTGCCCCCGCGTGGCGGCATGCCGCGCACGCCCTTGATCGCCTCTTTGGTCAGGTCGTCAATTCCCTCGGCGATCCGCTTGCGCCAGGCATTGGCATCACCCGTTTTCGGCGCGCCGGCAATGCCGGGGGTGTGGCAGGCCGTGCAGCTTGACTGATATACCTGTTCGCCGGTTTTGGGCGCGCCACCACTGGCGCCAGCCGCTGAAATGCTCACCTGCGCCACCGGCTTGATGCGCTCGCCAACGGCCTCGGCGGTATTGGCCGCGGGATCGGTGTTGATGCCGCCCAACCCCAGTTGCACCAAAAGCAGGATGCCGATGACGGGGACCACGAAAGACAGGACCACCACCACCACCAGTTGCGGCGGTGTTTTGATCATTGATTTGTGCACTACGTGTTCATTCTCGCTCATGGGAAAGCTCGGGGCGATTGCAAGGGCGTGAATTATAGCGTCAATCGGCAGGGACTATGCCGGGAGCGGATTTGCCGGCCGGTGAGCGGTCCGCGCAGGGCTGCGGCCCGCAACAGAGGTTAAGATCGCGGGTAAGAATTCGTATGTGATCACAAGACTGGCTTGCTTCTCGGGGGAGTGCAGATGGAATTGATCAGGGTGGCGGCCTCGCCGCAGGCCATGCTCAATGGTGCGGCAGTTTCGCCAAAAGGCCGGGTGTTTTCCAGTTTTCCGCGCTGGACCCGCGTGCCCTCGCCCTCGGTGGCCGAGGCCATGCCCGATGGCAGCTTCGCGCCCTACCCGGGTAACCAGTGGAACCAATGGGCACCGGGCCTGCCGCCGGAAGACGGCATCGTCAATGCGCATTCGGTGTTCGCCGACCGCAACAACAAGCTCTGGGTCATCGATGATGCCGCGCCGCGCATCTGCCCGCCGCTGGCTGGCGCAGCCAAGCTCGTCAAGATAGATCTGGATTCCAACCAGGTCGAGCGCGTCTACCGCTTCAGCGAGGACTTCCTGCCGTTGGGTTCGGTGCTGGGCCACATGCGCGTGGACGCGACGCATGCCTACGTCACCGAATCCCATCACGACGCGGCCTTCATCGTGGTGGACCTGGAAAGTGGCACGGCACGCAAGCGGCTCGCCAATCACCGCCTCACGCTGGCCGATCCTTCGGCCACTGCGATGATCCAGGGACGTGATTTCCGCGGCCGCGACGGCAAGGTGCCCCAGGTGCATGTAGATCTCTTGGAGTTGTCCGCCGACGGCCGCTGGCTTTACTTCGCAGCCCTGCTGGGGCCGATGCTGCGGCGCATTCCCACGGCGGCACTGCGCGATGCCACGCTGTCGGACGCCGACCTGGCGGCCGTGGTGGAGGATGTCATTCCCGTGCCGCCCCTGGCCGGCATTGCACGCGATGGCGCCGACAATCTCTATATCTGTTCCTTCACCCAGGATGCCATCCTGCGCTTGAAGCCGGGCGGGCAACTGGAGACCCTGATCAGCGATCCGCGCATCAGCTTTCCGAACGAGGGCTGTGTGGGGCCGGACGGCTTCTTCTATTTTCCGGGCTCGCAGATCCACCGTACCGAACGCTTCGGCGACGGCAGCTCGCAAGTGGTGCTGCCCTACGAGGTGATGAAGATCAGGATATGAAAGTTATCTGATCAGACGACGCAACACGATGAGAATGCAAGCCAGACGTTCATTTCCATTTTATAAAGTTCAAGTTTATTCGTTTTTTCATTGCACGTGATGCGGCGCTATGCGAACCGGAAAAAGCGCGTTTCTATGGGTTTTTTCTGGTCTGATCTGGCGATGCTGCAGCGCCAAATCGGCCCTGTTCCATTGGACGCTCCAGGGGAAAAACCGTAGACTGCATGCCCACGCGCCCGTAGCTCAGCTGGATAGAGTACTGCCCTCCGAAGGCAGGGGTCGGACGTTCGAATCGTCTCGGGCGCGCCAATAACAAATTGCCAGTGTTCCCTACCTCGGCTTCTGAAACTTCAGCACGAATTCATCATTCGGCACTGAATTCTTGAACACAGTGACGTCGCGCTTGTCGGCGGGACTGCGCAGGAAATTGCCCTCCTCGATCAGCCGGAAGCCGGCGGCTTCGATCTCGCGCCGCACCACGCTCTCTTCCACCCGGTGCAGGGATGCGCCTACGCTGAATCCCGCGCCTGGCAGGGCGGAGTGATCGGTGACGATAAGAATGCCGCCGGGTTTCAGAATGTCAAACAGACGCCGGTTCATCTTCGCGCGGTCGGCCTTGGCGCGCTCCATTTCGTGGTACTCGAACAGGAAGGTAAGCAGATCGAAATCGCGCACTTCCGCGGGCACCGGATCATCGTAGGGCCGCATCAGGCGAGCGACGCCTTTCATGGCCGGTGTGCGCGCGCGGATGTCGAAGTTCTTCAAACCATTGGGGGCGCTGTTGGGCGCATCCTGACCGTAGACGGTCCCGTTCAGTCCCGCCACGCGCGCCATCAGCTCGGTGCTGTAGCCGCCGCCGGTGGCCAGATCGAGCACTTTCATTCCCGGGCGCACGCCGATGAAAGCCAACAGTTGATCGGCCTTGCGGCGCATATCGTTCTTGCGGTCTGCATCAGTGCGATCGGGCGCGGCGAGTACCGCCTGGTAATCGATGGGCGGAAAGGAACTCATTCCCGCGCAGCCCGCCAATGCCAGCACGGCCACACTGCACAAAATGCCCGCCAGACTCCTTGAGCGCGTCATGTTCTCTCCCCGGTATATGAAATCGAGCGCAGATTAATCCATATTTCTCGGAATGGCTAAGCTGTTGAATCAGGAAACTTTCTGTGGATTTTGTTGGCCTTTCTGTGGATTTTGTTGTCCAATGAAAAGATCCTGGCTTATTCAGGGCACCGTGTTCCGCACCACCGGTAAAACGCGGGCTCGATTAGTGCCCGTCAGTCAGGATGGCCTCAGAAGAGGCCACTAACATCCTGCTTCCCAATGGAATAGAAAATTCGAGAGGAAATTTTATGCGCATGCAAACATTCATCGCAGTAGTTATGTCATTGGTCATGTCATTGATGGCCGGCCTGGTACTGGCGCAGGCCTTTCCAAGCAAACCTGTCACCCTGATCGTGCCGTTCGCGGCGGGCGGTCCAACCGATACTCTGGCGCGCAATCTGGGCGCTGCCTGGGGCAAAGGGCTCAAGCAGACCGTCATCATCGAGAACATCGGTGGCGCCGGCGGCAATATCGGTGTGACGCGCGGCGCCAGGGCCAACCCGGATGGCCATACGGTGCTCATACATCATATCGGCATGGCCACCAGCCAGACGCTGTATCGCAAGCTCGACTACAACCCGCTGACCGATTTCGAGTACATCGGCCTGGTGGCGGATGTGCCCATGACCCTGATCGCGCGCGGTAATTTCCCGGCGGCGAATTTCAAGGAGTTCCTGGCCTACATCAAGGCGAACAACACCAAGCTTTCCTACGCCAATGCCGGGCTGGGCGCGGCCTCGCACCTGTGCGGCCTCCTGTTCATGAGCGCCATCAAGACCGATTTCACCACCGTGCCCTACAAGGGAACCGCGCCGGCCATGAATGACCTGCTCGGCGGGCAGGTGGATTTCATGTGCGACCAGACCACCAATACCACCGGCCAGATCAAGGGCGGCAAGGTGAAGGTGTATGGCGTCACCACCATGAAGCGGGTGGCCTCGCTGCCCGATGTGCCCACGCTGGATGAGCAGGGCATGAAGGGCTTCTCGGTGGGCGTCTGGCATGGCGTGTACGCACCGGCCAAGACTCCCAAGCTGGTGGTGGACCTGCTGGTGACCACCATGCAGGCCGCGTTGCGCGATCCTGATCTGATCAAGAACCTGGCCATGCTGGGCACCGAGCCGGTGTCTGCCAAGGAGGCCACGCCCGCCGCGCTGCAGGCCCACCTGAAGGCGGAGATCGTCAAATGGGCGCCGCTAATCAAGGCGGCAGGCATCTACGCCGACTGACTGCGGCCGCTTGTTGCCCGGTTCAAGAGTCCACGACCATTTCTCCTTGCGGCGGCACGGCAGCGCGCCATAAGATATGCGATATGTGGGCCGTTTGATCCGCAAGGCAAGCGTCTTCGATTCCCGCCGGAGATGTTGGCGCAAACCCGCATGAGTGGGCACGTTCTGCTGAAACAGGAGGTATTGACGATGAGTACATTTGCAACGCCCGTTGACGATCTGGCAAAAGGATGGTCAAAGATTGCCGCCATCGCTACAACGGTGAGTATGCTGGGAATCCTCGCAGCGTCGTCCGCAGCTGCCCAATCCTGGCCGCAGCGAAACGTCAGATTTATTCTGCCTTTCGGTGCCGGCAGCGCGACCGATGCCGCCGCGCGCATGATCGGGGAACGCGTTTCAGTCCGTTGGGGCCGGCCCGTAATCGTCGAGAACCGGCCGGGGGGCGACTCGCTGATTGCAATTAACGCCTTCGTTTCTGCCAACGATGACCACGTGCTGCTGTATGCATCCAGCGCTACGTTTCTTGCGCATCCCTATACGCAGGAGAAGCTGTCCTACGATCTGGAGCGCGATTTGGCGCCAATCGCCCGATTGACCGATACCATCGTATTGGTTGCTGTTCCCGCTTCTGGACCCAACAAAACCCTGGCGGAATTCGTCAATGCCGCGCGAAACATGCCCGCAAAACACAATGCTGCGGCGGCCTCCGGCCTGGCCGAATTCACCCTCGATGCTTTCCTTAAAAGCGAGAAGCTGGACGCCCGGAAAATTCCCTACAAAGATTTTGTGCTGGCCGCTCCGGATCTGGTTGAGGGCCGAATCCAATTACTGATAACCTCTGTGCCTCCGGTGCGGGCGCATGCGGAAGCCGGCAAAGTGAGAATCCTTGCCACCACCAATTCCCGGCGCTCGCCGCATTTCAGCGATATTCCCACGGTTGCCGAGGCCGGTTATCCCGGCTTGACGATGCAAACAACAGCCGGTCTCTATGGTCCAAAGAGCATGCCGCTTGAGCTGCGCAGGCGCATCGGTGCGGAGGTGGTTGCGGTACTGGGCGATCCCGCGATTGCGGCCAAAATCGCCGCCACCGGTCAGGACATCAGAACCGGTGGCCCGGAGGAACTGGCCGAGACGCTCAGGCAACAAGCGGTGACCACCGCGGCGGTCGCGAAAATATTGGGAATGCCGAAACTTTGAATCGGCGTGCCTTGTCTGGTCTGCCGGTTCGCCATCGGAGACCTTATCGCCTCGGTAAATCGCCGCCCTCGGTTCGGGAAAATGACCTGCCCGAAAGGATGGGCTTGGCCGCTCGTGACAGGGCGCTCAGTCCGGCTGCGCCCCGGAGTATCGGACCGCGATACCCCATCTTTCAATCTCAGCGTCCATGAAAGTCCCGAATTCGCGCGCAGGGGCGAAGTGCACGTTCATTCCCGGTTTTTCAAACGCCGACAAAATTTCCGAAAGGGCCAGAACGCGGCGTACCTCCGCCTCAAGGCGGGCAATCACGGCAGCGGGCGTGCCGCCGGTGGTGAGTACGCCAGTCCAGCCGCTCACATCAAAATCCTTGAAACCTGATTCGATCATGGTCGGCGCATCGGGAAACAGCGGACTGCGCTGGCGTGTGGTGACCGCAAGCAGGCGCAGTTTTCCGGCGCGAATTTGCGCGAGGGACACTGACAGGGAATCAAACATGAAGTCCACGTCGTTTGCCAGCAGCGCTGCCATCGCCGCCGGCGCGCCGCGATAGGGAATATGCAGCGCGAAGAATTTGCCGTGATACTTGAACAGCTCACCGGAAAGCTGAATGGTGGTGCCGATGCCGTTCGAAGCGAAGTTGAGTTTCCCGGGTTTGCTGCGCGCGCCATCGACGAGATCCTTGACGCTCTTTACCGGGCTCTGTGCATTGACCACCAGCACATTGGGGACACTGCCAATGAGCGCAACCGGCGCCAGGTCCTTTTTCGTATCGAAGGGCAGGGTCTTGTAGAGGGAAACGTTAATTGCATTTGGCGGAACTGCGATCAACAGCGTATGGCCGTCGGGCACGGATTTTGCCACCCAGTCCGTGCCGATATTGCCACCGGCGCCAACGCGATTTTCCACCAGCACCGGTTGACCAAGGCCTTCGCCGAGCTTTGGCGCAATGACCCTGGCGGAAAAATCGGCGATGCCGCCCGGAGGAAAGGTGACGATTATACGCAGCGGTTTTACCGGCCAGACTTGCGCCTGTACGCCCAATGCAATGCTGCTCAAAAGTACCGCCCCAATCCATGTCGGATATTTTTGATTCATAAGCCGCCCTCCTTTTTGTGATCGACCAATTCTATCGCCTCCAGGCTCAGGGCAATTTTCCTCAGTATGCCTGATGGTACTCGCACCTTTGTTCCTGGATGGCTTCGCAAGCCATTTTCGGCGGCACTTTCTGTTCGCGCTCATGGTGGCATTCATCCTAAAAACGGCAGTTGAAGAACATCACGAATAGCGGAAACCCATATCTGGCGCGGGTTTCCGGCGTTTTCGTCGAACTGCGGAGCAGTTCCTTTTGGGTGACGCTGATAGCATAGAAAAGCTTTTCCACGTCAATCGGTTGTCAAGCTTTTGTCCGTTCAACTGCCGTTTCTAGGTTCATGGAATGGGAAAATCAAACCCGGGCAGCCCGCAATCGCAGTGCGTGGTGAAGATCGGCGCTGAAATTCATCCGGCCGCTTGCATTGGTGCCGTGGATACGGCAGGCTCGAGGTTTGCATATTAAAGGCTTGCGAGGCGACCATGCCCGATGGCAATGATTTCATCCGCATGACGGCAAGGTTTTCCGGCGGAGCCATGGATTATTTCGTCGCCGGCACCGGGCCGGATGTGGTCTGCGTCCACGGTGCTTCCGGTTTCGCGATCCGCGCCGTGGCGCTGCGCCTCAGGCAGCGTTTCCGCGTCTGGCTGCCGATACTGCCGGGCTACGAGGGCACGCCGCTGATTGATGGTGTGAATTCGGTTTCCGATCTTGCCGGCTTGCTTGCCGAATTCATCGACGTGCAGATTGGCCGGCGCTGCGAACTGATGGGGCATGCCATGGGTGCGCGCGTCGCGGCGTGGCTGGCGATCCTGCATCCGGCGAAGGTGGAGCAACTGGTGTTGATGGCACCGGGGGCCTTGCGTCCCGCCGGTGCGCCGGCCCTGGACGCCTCGCCCGAGGCGGTGCTCCGCCAGTGGTACGCGCATCCGGATCGCCGGCCGCCTGAAACCCGCTCCGCCGCCGTGCTTGAATCGGACGCCGCAGCGGCACGCCGCTATGGCACGGGCCCGGCACGCGACGAGGCCTTGCTGGCGCGCCTGCCGGAAATCGCAGCCCTGACGCTGATCCTGGGCGGCAGCAAGGATCCGCGCGCCCCGGCCGAGGCGGTGCAGGCGGTCAAGAGCGTGCTGCCGCGCTCGAACCTGATCTATATTTATGATGCCGCGCACATGCTGGAGGTGGATCAGCCCGCTAGAGTCGCGAACCTGGTTGAGGACTTTT
>JBCKLP010000109.1:0-8229 GCA_038903735.1 Burkholderiales bacterium
CTACTAGGTAGTGATGCGTCTTGCTCAGTTGGAAGCCGGCAGTGGCGGCAACCTGCGTCAATGTCAGAGGTCCCGGCGCCTGCTCCAGTATTCGCAGCAAGGCCACGGCGGTATCGACGGAACCAATGCCTTTTCTCATGTTTTGCGGCTATCCCTTGCAAGGCGACTGTTCTTGATTTGCGCATATTAAATCGTTTGTAAATATGGCAAACAAGTCTCTACAATCCGCAACTTCTTTGGAAAAGTAAGCCGAATGGAAATCAATCCGACATTTGTCACGGTCGCCGGCGCGCGCATCGAGCTGATGCGGCGCGGCAAGGGTCGCCCCTTGTTGTTTCTGCACCCGCACATCGGCATGGAGCGGGCCGGGAACCTTATCGATTCACTCGCCGGGCATTGGCAGGTGCTCGCACCTTCGCATCCGGGATACGGCGAATCCGAACGCCCGAAAGGGGTAACGTCCGTCGACGATGTTGCCTATCTCTATCTGGAACTGCTCGATCAACTGGATCTGCGCGGGGTGGTGCTGGTCGGATCGTCCCTCGGTGCATGGATCGCCCTGAGCATGGCGGTGAAGTCCTCGGAGCGATTGTCGCGCATGGTCCTGATCGACCCGGTCGGCGTCAAGTTCGGGCCGCGCGAGCGATCGGACATCGCCGATATCTACGCCATATCGGAGAAGAAATTCATCGAACTCGCCTACCACGACCCTGCCATGGCACAGCGCGACTATCCCGCGTTGTCAGACGGGGAACTGACGGTCATCGCGCGCAACAGCGAGACCACCGCGCGCTATGCCTGGAACCCTTATATGTACGACCCGAGGCTGCGCCACCTGCTGTATCGTGTCGGCCTGCCTACCCTGGTGCTGTGGGGCGCGAGTGATCGCTTCGCTCCGATGGCGTACGGCAGGAATTACGCCGATGCGATCACTGGCGCGAGCTTGCAGGATATCGCCAAGGCGGGGCATTTTCCGCACATCGAGCAACCGCAGGCCACGGCAGAGGCAATAACGGCGTTCGGCGACGCTGCTGTTGCCACCAGGCAAAAGGAGTGCGCATGAGAGTCTTTCATTTCAGCGAGCAACCCTATCCGCCAGCGTGGCTGCCCGAGTTGAAATCGCTGCGCGTCGATCTGCCGAGCCGGTATCTCGACCCGAAAATCATGGCGGACCTGTACGAGCGCTACGTCGACGAATGGATACTCGCAGACCAGCTCGGCTTCGACGTCATGGTGAACGAGCACCACGCCTCGGCCACCTGCGTCTCGTCGGTCGCGGGGGTCACGCTGTCGATACTCGCGCGCGTCACCAAGCGCGCGCGCATTCTCACGCTGGGTTACCCGATCGGCAACCGCCTCGATCCGGTGCGCGTCGCCGAGGAGCTGGCGATGATCGACGTGATCTCGCGCGGCCGGCTGGAGATGGGCTTCGTGCGCGGCGTGCCCACCGAGATTCCTGTTTCGGTGCGCTCGGCGGTCACGCAGGTGGACCGCTTCTGGGAGGCGCACGACCTGATCCTGAAGGCGCTGACATCCATCGATGGCCCGTTCGACTGGCAGGGTGAGCATTTCCAGTATCGCAACGTGAACGTCTGGCCGCGCTGCTACCAGGAGCCGCATCCGCCGGTCTGGATCACCGGTCGCAGCCCCGGCAATGTGCGCGAGATCGCCGAAAAGGGCTATGTCCTGGGCACCTTCCTGTCCGGCTACCAGACCCGCGAGATCTTCGACAACTACCGCAATGCACGGCTCGAACTAGGCCTTACGCCCGCCGGTCCGGACCGCTTCTCCTACCTCGGGCTGGTCGCCATTGCCGAGAACCGCAAGGAAGCCGAGCGCCGCGCCAAGACCATGATGAAATGGCTGAACAGCGTGCCGCTGGTGTCGGAGCCCTTTGGCGCTCCGCCGGGTTATTTTTCGGTGAAGGACGCCGCCCGGATGTTGCGCGCCAAGGGCGGGATGAAGGCGAAAACGAAGGATGGCAAGATAGTCGATTCGCTGCACGGCACGTTGCCGGAACTCATCGATGCCGGGATCATGTTTTGCGGTACGCCGGATGATGTGTATCATCAGCTAGCGGATTTCAGTGAGGGCGTCGGGGGGCTGGGCAATTTTCTTTCGATGGCGCACGCAGCGGATCTGTCGCATGAGGAGACGGTGGATCAGATCACACTGTTCGGCAAGCATGTCTTGCCGCGTTTGCAACAGGCCGGGGCTGCGCAAGCAGTGGCCGCGGCATGAACATCATCATCTGGGGGAGAAGGATCATGCAAAGCGTTTCACGTCGTATGGTGTTTTTGGGTGCAGTGTTATCGGGATGTATCGTCTGCACGGTTGCAGCACAAAGTTATCCGATCAAAACGGTGAAGATCACCTCGGCCTATGCCACCGGCACCGGGCCGGACCTGACCTCGCGCCTGATCGCCGACAAGCTCGCGAAGTACTGGGGGCAGAGCGTGGTGGTGGAAGCCCGCCCCGGCGGCAACGGCGTCATCGCCGTCGAGGCGGTGAAAAAAGCGCCTCCGGACGGGCACGAAATCCTGGTCGCCGGTGGCGGCCACCTGGTGATCAACCCGGTGCTGTTCCGCAATCTGCCCTACGACACCGAGCGCGACTTCGCGTCGGTGGCGGCCTTGTTCAAGGCACCCTCGATGCTTGCAGTGTCCGCCACCGGGCCCTACAACACCTTGAGCGACATCCTTGCCGCGGCAAAAGCAAAACCCGGGCAGGTGGGCTTCGGTACCCAATACATAGGCAGCACTCAACACCTCGGCGGCGTCATGATCGAGCTGCTGTCCAATACCAAGATGCTGCACGTGGCCTTCAAGGAAAACGCACAGTTGTTCATCGCGCTCATCAACGGTGACATCGGCTGGACGCTGACGACCATTGCCACCGGTCAGTCCTTCCTGAAATCCGGCAGGGTGAAATACATCGCACACACCAACAAGACGCCGCTCACAGGATTCCCCAAGCTGCCCACCATGGATCAGGCCGGCCTGGCCGGCATGGACTTCAGCGTCTGGGCAGGCATGGTGGTGCCCAAGGCGACTCCGGCGGAGCGTGTCTCCTTCATCAGCCGCGACATCAACCGCGCCATGGCCGAGCCCGACTTTCAGGAGAAGATGGCGTCGTTCGGGTTCGTCGCGGAGCCAAGTTCACCGGCCAATTTCGATGCGCTGATCAAATCGGACATCAAGCTCTACACCGAGGTGGTGAAGAAAGGCAACGTCAAGGTCGAGCAGTAAACAGTCCGGAAGCGAGGTTGCTCAGGCGGCCGCCGGGCAACTGCCGGATGCCGCTATAGGGCGGGCATCAACGGTTCCTGATCCGCGCGCAACTGCTGGTCGAACGCGGTGAGCATGATCGCCGATGTCGCATAATTGGCCATGAGTGCCATCAGGTTCAGCAGGCCCATCTCGCCGAAGACAGCCAGCGCCCGCGCATAGGTCGTGGCGCTCAACTTCTTTGCGCCCAGGGTTTCCCGGGCAAGTTCGACGATGGCCGTTTCGGTCGCCGACAGGCCACTCACGGGTCGACGAAACTTCACCACGTCGATGACGTGCTGTGGCACGCCTGCCCTGAGCGCTTCGGGTTCGTGCATCGTCCATTCGAACTGGCTGTCCATTTCGCGAGCGCTCGCAAGGATGGCCAGTTCACTCAGGCGTGGTTCCAAACCGATCTTGTTGCGCAGGTAGCTGTTCAGTTCGGCCACATGCTCGCCCCAAACCGGAATCCGTATCCAGATTCCCGAAGGGCCAACGAGGCCCGCGAGGTTTTTGCCCTCCGCACGCAGCTTGACCATTTGGTCGTAGGAGGCCTTGCATTTTTCCGTCAGCGATTCGCGGTCCACCGGTGAGAGACGCGACAGGGATTCCGTGTCGATATCGGCGGGAAGGGTTCTGGCCGGTGTCGGGTTGTGAGTATCGACGGGTTGATGTGTCATTGCCTTGTCCGAATCGTGGCGCGATGAACGCGTACAGGTTGTCCGCCGGGTGAAAGCCGCGCCCGTCCTTGTCCGTCAGCTTCGGATTGAAGCGGTAGGGGCTCGCCTTACCCTTGAACCGGACAAGATCCCTCAACTGCCGCTGGCAGGCGAGGTGCACCCACTGTCGCGAGTTTTTAAAATTGTCCGGTTTCGTAGCACATGAATTGTGCTCTTTTTCTATCGAGGGCACCTCTATAAATTCACCATCTATAAATTCACCATCTATAAATTCACCATCTATAAATTCACCAACCCCCGTTCGGGCTGAGCCTGTCGAAGCCTTTAGCTTACACACTGTTGTGGCCCGGACAGGCAAGGGCGGTTCAAAGTCGTCCGCCTGACCATGAAAAAGCGGATGCGCGCAACACTTGAATCGATCCGGGCAGAGCTGATGCGACGAAGGCACGAGTCTGTATCCATTGTGGGCAACTGGCTGAAACGCGTGGTTCAAGGGTATTACAACTACCACGCAGTACCGGGAAATCTGTTCCGACTCGGCGCAATGCGCAGTGAGATATGTCGCGCTTGGCGGCATGCCCTGATGCGCAGAAGTCAGCGGCACAGGCTGCTTTGGAGCAGGTCTGGCCGAATTGCCGATCGTTATATTCCGAGTCCCCGCAATGCGCACCCGTACCCGGAAGAACGGTTCTACACGTCACACCCGAGGTAGGAGCCGTATGTGCGGTAATTCTGCACGTACGGATCTGTGCGGGGGGCAGGGGGTAACCTCTGTCCCTACCGCAACCGAGCGACCTACGGCTAGCGGCGCGCATACCCGGCAACTCCTTTGACGTGAGTCGTATGGATTGGCAGGCGAATGCCTGTGCGTCGTACTTGCTGCTACCGGCTCATCAAGTCCGCGCCGAATTTCGCCACTTCACCGAATCTCGCGCACTCGCCGACAAGGGCTTTGGAGCCCTCTTCGTCGATAACCAGGCGTGCGACTTGGACAGTTATTACGCCGTTACTGGTTCGCTAAAGCGCACGTTCCAGTTATCACGCATGGCCGTTCGCATTCGGCTTCAAGCGCTCGGCTTGTTGCACGATGCTCGCGAGTTAGTGCCGCTACGGGTTTCCGGCTTTCTATCGAACCTTCCGCTGTGTTTGGAGGAAATGTCGTTAGCGATGAGAACGTCGGCCGCGTAAGTCGCGCGCTAATTCCCGGTCGCACAGGCACCGCACTCGGCCGGTCGGAATCAGGACACGCGAGCCGAGCTCGGATCGCGCGATCGATCAAGCGGTAGTTGTGGTCTGGGCAGGATCCATATGCATGGAGTACCGGTCCCCAAAGTCGAACAGGTCCTCGTTCTGAAACCCGTCGTAGAACTGGATCTCCCACCAGTTGTGGTCGGCATCCTCCATGAAGAAGGAGTACACGCCGCGCTGGCGCCGCGGGTCCTCAATGCGGCGGATGCCGTACTTTTCCTTCATTTCCACGGCGGCCTTGTGCACGCGGTCCACTTCTTCCCGGCTTCGAACATCGAGGCCCCAGTGGTTATGCCGCCCGGAAGGGACGATCTTGTCGCCCATCTGGACGCACGCGACATGGAACTTGTGGCCGCAGCGAAACACCATCGACGGCACCGAATGCCTGACGACCTCGAGGCCGAGGAATTCCTCGTAGAACTGCCGGGTCTTCTTCAAATCCCTGCAAAGCAGTGTGCCGTGGGACATGCAGTACGGCTTGACGACGGAGGTCTGGTTCGGGACGGGCAGGAGACCAAGCTCGCTGGGCTCGATGGGATCGATCGGTTCGTAGGACATGGCATTCTCCTCTGGAGACATTTCAGGCTATTTTGAGGCGGGTGAGCACGGTCATCGATCTTGATTGGAAACTGGTCGTTCTTGGTCAAATTCGATGATGTATTGGGGGTCAATACCATCAGCAAAGGTGACCAGGATTTCCCTCTTGCAAGCAAGCAGTTATAGCCGTCAGAATCAAACACGCTGGCATGAATAATGCCGCAGTGGTGCTGTGGAGGCCATAGGGGGGCACGTATTTGCTGAATCGAACATCGGATTCGAGCGATTCGCCATCACCAATCATGAAAATCACAACATCAAATCCGGTGACCACACTCAGCAGCTGTTTCTTTGAAGCAAGGCGGGAGCGCAGACGAAGCCGCAGCCTTTTCGGCCTCGGTGATGAAGGCGTCGGCAAAGAACTCCTCGGGGGCGAGCCCGCATTGCGCGCCGAAGTCACGGCGAGCTGCATTCACCATGACGGGCGCGCCGCAGGCATAGACCTGGTATCCGGAGAGATCGGGAAAGTCCTGCATGACCGCCCGGTGCACCAGACCCGTACGGCCGGACCATTTGTCCTTCGGGGAGGGCTCCGACAGCACGGGGACGAAGCTGAAGTTCTTCTGCTCCCGCGCCCACTTTTCGGGCAGCTCCATCATGTACATGTCGCTGAGGGTACGGCAGCCCCAGTAGAGCGTGATCGAGCGCTCTTTGTTGATCTTGCGTGCGAAAGCGTGCTCGCATAGAGCCTTGACAGGCGCAAAGCCGGTGCCGCTCGCCACCATCACGATCGGCTTGTGGCTCTCCTCGCGCAGGTAGAAGGTGCCGAGCGGTCCTTCGAAGCGCATCACCGTGCGCAGCCTGATGGCGCCGCCGAACAGCCTGTCGGTGAAATGGCCGCCCGGCGTGTGCCGTACGTGGATCTCGATCTGCACCACGCCGCCGGGGTCGCCTGCGCGAGCCATCGAGTAACTGCGCCGGCGCCCGTCCTCGAGCAGGAAATCCACATACTGGCCGGCCGTGAAGCGCATGTGCTCCTGCTCCGGGAGCTTGAAGACGCATATCGCCACATCGGGTGACGGCCTGTCGACCCTGACCAGGCGGCAGGGAACGACAGTCGGTTTGCTCGACGCCAGCGAAAGCTCCTTGATCTCCACGACCAGGTCGCTCTCGGCTACCGCGACGCACATCAGGGCCATGCCCTCGGCTTCCTGCTCCGCGGACAGATACAAACCGCTGGGCTCGCGGATGTACCGGATCTTCCCCGAGGCGATCCTGGCCTTGCAGGTCGAGCACGAGCCTACCCGGCAGCTGTAGGGAAGGACGTATCCGGCGGCGAGCCCCGCCACCAGGACTTCCTGGTTGGGCTCGCAGTCGAAAGCATGACCGCTCGGCAGCAGTGTCACCTTGTAAGCCATGGCTCCGTGTGTTCGGTTCATGAGAGAAGCTTGGAATGGTAGCAGGTTCTGTCGCAATAGCGATGAGGGGGTGGACGAAGGGTGTGGGCGAAGGGGGTGAACGAAGTAGCGTAAGTCACGGAATCAGAAAGCCAAGCTATAGAACTGGTCAGATGCAGTCATGGCTTGCCTATTAGGGCAGTGCAATTGCCCCTTCTTGATCATATGCATGGTCTCGATTCCGGCTATCAACTTCTGCGCACTCCAGAACGACTTGAACCCTAGCATCGGGTCGGTGATCTGCTTCACTGCCCGATGATCCTACTCCACGATATTGTTGAGGTACTTGCATTGGCGCAGTTCGATCTCAAGGCATGCATCATCATTGATGCTTTGGATTGCGCCGTGTTAGCTCCGCTCCGCTCAATGGTGATCTTCTCAGGCAGCCCATGCAGGCTGATGGCTCGCTCCAGATAGCGCCGCGCTGCCGCCTTGTCTCGCTTGGCCGTCAGAAGAAAGTCAACCGTATCATCTGCCTTGTCCACTGCGCGATACAGATATTTCCACTGACCGGCGACTTTGATGTAGGTCTCATCCATGTGCCAGCTGGTGCCAACGGGGCGCTTGCGCCTGCGAAAGACCAAGGCCAAGATCGGTAGAATCTTCAGCGCCCAGCGGTGTACAGTGGCGTGATCGACAAAAACACCGGGCTCCTGCATCATCTCTTCAATATGGCGCAGGCCCAACGGGTAAGCCGCATACCAGCGGGTGCACACCAGCATCACGTCCAATGGGTAGTGCAGCCGTTTGAGCACCTTGCGTAACTCGGGAATCATCTCAATCTTGGGGTTTTCACTCATGCCCGCATTATCCGGCTTTTCTTATTGCGACAAAACCCCCATTCGTCTGCACCCTGCTCTCGCAGCATCACCTTCGTCTGGCGGAGGCTCGTGTCCGGCCCGGCCACGAGCGCCGACGCGATTTCCAGCATCAGTGCCGAGCGGGTGGTGATGGGATTGGCCCAGTTGGCAGGCATCGTTTTCGTCCTGATAAGTGGTCTTTGCAACTCGGGTTACAGGCCCATGTTCAACGGACCAATGC
>JBCKLP010000110.1:0-8222 GCA_038903735.1 Burkholderiales bacterium
CCGGTTGGGTGCGATCCAGGGCCTGAATCTGGCTCTTCTCGTCGCACGAGAGCACCAGCGCATTTTCTGGCGGATTGAGATACAGCCCAACGATATCCTCCAGCTTCTCGACAAAGCGCGGATCATTGGACAGCTTGAAGGTCCTCACCCAAGTGAGGCTTCAAGCCGTGGGCGTGCCAGATGCGCCGGATGCTCGCTTCGCTCAACCCCGTGTGCGCTGCCAGCGTACGCGTGCTCCAGTGGGTGGCGCTTGGCGGGTTTCTCCTGCAAGGGTTTGCGCACCACTTCAGCGATCCTCCTCGCATCGATTTTGGCGGGGCGCCCGGGGCGCGGCGCGTCGCGCAGCAGCTCTTCGATACCCATCGCCAAGTACCGCGCGCGCCACCGCGCGCCGTTCCAAATCTACCTGGGCGGCAATGTCTTTGTCGGAAAGCCCTCGCGCGGCCAGCAGCAGAATGCGCGCGCGCTGCGCCACCCATGCTTGCACGCGCTTGCGCTTGGACAGAATCCGCAACCGCCTGTCGTCTTGCGCACTGAGTTCCACCGCCTTGGCTACTCGCCTATTTGTTACCTCCTGCCTACTTTGACAGATGTAGCAGATAATAAGATTCATTATTTATGACGCACTATACTAGCGCATTTCGCGCGACAATGAATCTGGAAAAACTTCAGAATCTGATCGGGCACCATTTTTCCGATATCAGTCTCCTGCGCGAAGCCTTGACCCACAGAAGCTACGGACAGTCGCATAATGAGCGGCTGGAGTTTCTCGGGGACAGCATTCTTAACTGCGTAGTATCCGTGGAACTGTATTCCAGGCATGCCGAGTTGCGCGAGGGTGAACTGTCCCGCCTTCGGGCGCATCATGTCCGCCAGGAATCCTTGCACCAGATCGCACGAAAACTTGATCTGGGCAGGTTTATTCAGCTTGGTGAAGGTGAGTTGAAGAGCGGCGGAAGTGCGCGTCCATCCATACTTGCCGATGCCTTCGAGGCTCTGGTTGGGGCCATTTATCTCGACGCCGGTTACGAACAGACGTGTAGCGTATTGCGGAAAATTTTCGAGGAATCTCTGGGAGAGCATGATGCGAGTTCCTTTGGAAAGGATTCCAAGACGGTTTTGCAGGAGTATCTCCAAGGGAGAAGGCTTGGCCTGCCCAGGTACTCGGTGGCTTCTACGGAAGGCGCTGCCCATGATCAAACCTTTCGGGTCGAATGCCAGATAGCGGAGCTCTCGATCTGTACGTTCGGCACCGGCGCGAGCAGGCGGGCGGCCGAACAGCAGGCCGCTCAGCACGCGTTGGATAAGCTTGATTATGTTCGCTGAAAAGCACAGATGCGGTTTGATTGCGGTAATTGGCCGACCTAATGTCGGCAAGTCAACACTGATCAATTCCCTGATTGGCGACCGGATAACCATTACATCCCGCAAGCCGCAGACAACGCGTCATCACATCAAGGGAATCCTGAGCACTGAGGAAACGCAATTCGTATTTGTCGATACGCCTGGATTTCAATCGCAACATCGGGATGCTCTCAATCTGTCGATGAACCGCAATGTCACACGCGCATTGCGGGAGGTCGATCTGGCGTTGCTGGTCATAGAAGCGGGACGATTTGACGAGGATGACCGCCTGGTTCTGGCACATGTTCCGAAGGAAACACCGATAGTGCTGGTGGTCAACAAGATTGACTGTTTGACCAATGCACAGCTCGCAGCGTTTCTGCAACCGTTCAGTCAGATGGAGAAATTCGTGCATGTGGTTCCAGTTAGCGCGGAAGAGTGCCGGAATACAGTGCGCCTGTTAAGCGTATTGCGCCCGATGCTGCCGGAGCAAGCGAGTCTTTACGACGAGGATGCGCTTACCGATCGCAGCGAACGCTTTCTTGCGGCGGAACGCATTCGGGAGAAACTGTTTCGTCAGCTCGGAGACGAAGTGCCCTACGGAGCCACCGTAATTATTGAAAAATTCGAGCATGTGGGGAATCTCCGAAGCATTTATGCGGCAATTATTGTTAATAAACAAGGGCATAAACCAATTCTCATTGGCTCCGGGGGCAAGAAAATGAAAGCGATTTCGAGCGCAGCGAGACTCGACCTGGAAAAATTGTTCGGGGGAAAAATCTATCTTGAAATCTGGGTGAAGGTTCGCGCCGGCTGGACCAACAATTCCGCGATGCTTAGTGGACTTGGATATGACTGATGCCTCGCCCTTGCCTGGAAGCGCGCAGTTGCGCCAGGCAGGTGAGGCGTTCGTTTTACACACCCATCCGTACAAGGAAACTAGCCTGCTGGTGGACCTGTTTACCCGTTGCAGTGGCAGGGTTACAGTCGTTGCACGCGCAGCGCGGCGTCCGCGTTCGGTGATGCGGGGTACGCTGATGTCTTTCCAGCCTTTGCTCATGAACTGGTCGGGCAAGGGGGAGGTGAAAACGCTATATAAGGCGGAATGGCAGGGCGGCGTCGGTTTATTGCGCGGTGAGGCTTTGCTGTGTGGTTTTTACCTTAATGAGCTTTTGATCCGATTGCTGGCGCGGGAAGACCCGCACGAAGTACTTTTCGACCAGTACTCAGGCGCATTGCGCAAACTTTCCGGGGGAGATGCATCGGCACCAATTCTGCGGCAGTTCGAAAAGACCTTGCTCAAGGAACTGGGGTATGCGCTCGTATTGGAGCGTGAAGTGATGACAGGGGCGGAGATTGATCCACTGCAACTCTACACCTATGATCCGGAAAAAGGCCCCTTGCCAGCGGATCCGGACGAGCGCTCAAACGCATTTTCAGGTCGAACGCTGCTGGGGCTTGCGCATGACAAGCTGGATGATCCAAAAACCCTGAATGAGGCGAGGACGCTGATGCGAAGGCTGATCAGCCACAGACTCGAAAGCAGGCAGCTCAATAGCAGAAAGATCTATAAGGAGCTTCTGGAATTATGATCGGCCTGGGTGTCAATGTGGATCATGTGGCGACACTTCGCCAGGCGCGCCGCACCTATGAGCCCGATCCCGTGGAAGCGGCGCGGGAGGCGATATTGGGCGGCGCCGACGGTATTACAGTTCATTTGCGCGAAGACCGGCGCCATATCCAGGACGACGATGTGCTGCGATTACGTGAAGTTGTAAGAAAAAAGCTCAATTTCGAGATGGCCGCAACTGGTGAAATGGTAGATTTTGCCTGCAGGCTCAAGCCGGACATGGCAATGCTGGTTCCCGAAGGGCGCAATGAAATAACGACGGAAGGCGGCTTGGATATTGTTTCGCAGGAGGTTGAATTCAGGCGGTCTGTCCGGCGCATTCTTGATGCCGGCATACAGGTCAGCGCCTTTGTTGATGCAGATATACGGCAAATTGAGGCTGCCAATCGGATTGGTGTGCAGATCTGTGAGGTACATACCGGCCCCTATGCCCATGCGTTTCATGCCAATGGCAGCGATATTTCAAATGAGGCGGTGGCAAACGAACTAAACAAATTGCACTTGGCAGGGGCTGCAATTACCAGTCTCGGCATGCGATTCAACGCAGGTCACGCGCTTAACTACCTGAATGTTGAAGCGGTGCTGCACCTGCCGGAATTGTGGGAACTGCATATTGGCCATGCTATTGTCAGCCGATCAATATTCACGGGGATGCGAAGCGCGGTCAGCCAGATGAAGGCCCTGCTTTCCCGGGTGCATTGATGGCGATAGCTGGCATAGGAACTGATCTTTGCAAGATTTCCAGAATTGAGCGGGCCTTGCAACGCTTTGGAAGCCGTTTCGCAGAGAAAGTCCTGATAGAAGGAGAACTAGCCAGGTTTCGTTCCCACCGCGACCCGGCCAGCTTTCTAGCCAAACGTTTTGCGGCGAAAGAGGCATTTTCCAAGGCAATGGGCACAGGGATGAAATATCCTGTTCATTGGCGAAATCTGGTTGTTTCCAACGAGCGGTCCGGAAAACCCACACTCGGATTCCGCGGTCCTTTACTGAGCCTTGTGCAAGAGAGAGGCATTACCAGTGTTCACCTCAGTTTGACAGACGAGCCAGATTTCGTGATGGCATTTGTCGTTTTGGAGAGCTCATGAAGAAGCAAATGGCGCTTGGCCCGCTAATGCTTGACCTCAAGGGCATCGAACTGGACGACATTGAAAGGGAAATGCTTCGTCATCCGCTGACCGGCGGTGTAATCCTGTTTGCGCGGAATTATGAATCCCCGCAACAATTGCGTGCGCTGACCACCTCGATACGCGGGTTGCGTGATCCCGGATTGTTGATTGCCGTGGACCATGAGGGCGGTCGCGTGCAACGCTTTGTTGACGGGTTTACGGTGATTCCGCCAATGTCCACCCTGGGACGTCTTTGGCCGGAGCAGGCTCGCGCAAAACGCCTGGCGCGGGCTGCAGGCACGGTGATTGCCTATGAATTGGCGGACCATGGAATCGATTTCAGCTTTACGCCCGTTCTGGACATCGATTTTGGCAGTTCCGGCGTGATTGGCGACAGAGCATTTTCCAGCGATCCTGACGTGGTCGCAGAATTGGCGGGGCAGTTGGTTGCCGGCCTGACGGACTGTGGAATGGCCGCAGTTGGAAAACATTTTCCTGGGCACGGATTTGTACGTGCAGATTCGCATTTGGCAGTGCCCCGGGACGAGCGATCGTGGGAGGAAATAGAGAGACATGATCTTCTGCCATTCAAAAAATTGATTGCCGCGGGCCTGAAGGGGATCATGCCAGCCCATGTTATTTATCCCTTGATGGACGAGCACCCGGCTGGGTTTTCCGGATTCTGGTTGCGCAAGGTATTACGTGACATGCTTGACTTCAACGGGCTGATATTCAGCGATGACCTGTCCATGGAGGGGGCCAGCACTGCGGGTGACATCCTTGCCCGTGCGCACGCTGCTTTTTCCGCAGGTTGCGACATGGCGCTGGTGTGCAATGCGCCGGAAGCAGCTGCGGATTTATTAGGCCGCCTGGAACCCATTGGCTTGCTACAAAGCCGCGCCGATGCAATGAGGGCCGATTTCACCGAAAAGCGCATGCCCCGCTACCAGGACGCGCTTGGTCTTCTGGCCGGACGGTCAACCTGAGTTGCGGGTAGGAAATGGCATCAAAGCGCGCGACTAGACCAGGTGTTGCCTACGATCCGGAGTGTCGCGATTGCGATAGATTGGCGGTGCACCTGGATGGCGTCAGGCTGAAGTTTCCCGGATACCATTGCGCGCCGGTTGCGGCATTTGGGCCTGCACGCCCAGGGCTTCTGATTGTCGGTCTGGCGCCCGGTCTGCACGGTGCAAATCGAACAGGCCGTCCGTTTACTGGGGATTTCGCTGGCATTTTGCTATACGCGACACTGCATAAATTCGGATTTGCCAGTCATGCCGGATCTGCAGATCCGCTGGATGGACTGGAACTGAAAAATTGCAGGATAACCAATGCCGTCAAATGTCTGCCCCCCGCGAATAAGCCTTTGCCGGTGGAGGTGCGGACATGCAATCGGTTTTTGGCAGCAGAAATCGGCATTTGTGCGCCAAAGGCGATTTTGGCACTTGGCCGAATAGCCCATGAGGCCGTATTGAAAGCCTTGGAATTGCGATCAGCGTCTCATGTCTTTTCGCATGGCGCAAAACATTTGCTGTTGCGCGAAGGGTGCAGGTTTACACTTTTCGACAGCTATCACTGTAGCCGGTATAACACCCAGACTCGCAGGCTGACCCCGGCAATGTTCGAGTCGGTTGTGCAGGCCACAAGGGGCCATATTGATTCCGGAGAGTGATTCAGGCGGTCTGGAGAGCGGCGTGCCTGCACCTTTCCCTGTCCATTTGTTTGACGTGGATGTTTTTCTGGCGACTCTTCCCGGTCTGCCCGGCGTCTATCGCATGCTGTCTGCGGATGGGGGCGTCCTGTATGTTGGGAAGGCACGTGACCTGAGGAAAAGGGTTTCCTCGTATTTTCAGCGCGGTACGCACGGGCCGCGCATAGCGATGATGGTGTCTCAGGTCGCAAACATGGAGATTACCGTCACTCGCTCTGAGGTTGAGGCGCTGGTCCTCGAAAACAATCTGATCAAGTCCCTGGCGCCACGCTATAACATCGTGTTTCGCGATGACAAGTCTTACCCTTATCTCATGTTGAGTGGTGGGGCGTTTCCCAGGCTCGGATTTCATAGAGGTGTATTGGATTCCGACAACCGGTTTTTCGGTCCCTATCCGCATACCGGTGCGGTGCGGGAGAGTATTCAGTTGCTGCAACGAGTATTTCGGTTGCGAACCTGCGAGGATGCCAATTTTCATAATCGCTCGCGGCCCTGTCTTCTATATCAGATCAAGCGCTGTTCCGGGCCCTGCGTGGGGTTGATTGACGGACAGGCATACTCGCAGGACGTGGGATATGCGAGACTTTTCCTGGAAGGTCGCAGTGATGATGTTTTAAACGCGATTGAGGAACGCATGAACGTTTCCGCGGAGGCGCTTGATTTCGAGCAAGCCGCTGTATACCGAGACCAGATTCAGGCACTGGGCCGCTTGTCACACCGCCAATACGCGGACACCGGGCTTGATCAGGACGCGGATGTTGTTGCGATTGCAAGGGAGGCGGAGGTCGTTTGCGTCAATCTGGTGATGATCCGGCGCGGGCGGCAGCTTGGTGATCGCTGTCTTTTCCCGCAAAATGCGCAGGGAAGGGAAGCCGAGGAAATCATGCTGGCGTTCCTGATGCAGCATTATCTGGACTACCCAGCGCCCGGGATCATCATAGTCGATGCCTCGTTCGACGTTGCCGAAGTTGCCAGGGAACTGAGTGCACATTGCGGTAGTCCAATTGTGCTTGTGCCCCATCCGGTTGGTGAGCGCCGTGCCTGGCTCGAGATGGCAAGGGAAAATGCACGCTACGCGTTGCGAGCCAGAATCGCCGAATCCAGCAATCAAGGTGCGCGGCTGACAGCCTTGCGGGAGGCATTGGGTTTATCCGAGGGATTGCAGCGCATCGAGTGCTTTGATATTAGTCATACGCAGGGCGAAGCCACTGTGGCATCCTGCGTTGTATACGACCAAGGTGAACTGCGGCGATCAGAGTACCGGCGCTTCAATATTGTCGATATCGCCGCGGGCGATGATTATGCGGCTATGAAGCAGGTTCTGGCGCGTCGATACGGCAAACTGGCCCAGGGAGAGGCGCCCATGCCGGATCTGGTCCTCATTGATGGCGGCAAAGGCCAATTGCATGTGGCCCAGGTGGTGCTTGAGGAATTGGGCTTGCTGGCCATTCCGATTGTCGCAGTGTCGAAGGGAGCAGACCGAAAACCCGGGCTGGAGGAGTTATGGTTTCCAGGCAGTAGTGCGTCGGTAAAATTGGGGGCCGATCATCAGGCGCTGCACCTGGTGCAGGCGATTCGGGATGAGGCACATCGCTTTGCCATTACGGGCCATCGGGCAAGGCGTGGCAAGCAGCGCGTGGTTTCCTCCCTTGAGGCAATTGCGGGAATAGGCACTCGTAGAAGGCGTAGCCTGCTGGCGAGATTTGGCGGTTTGCGCGGGGTGAAGGGGGCCAGTGTGGAGGACTTGTCCCAGGTTGAGGGGATTTCCAAAAAGCTGGCGGAAAGAATTTACCAGGAACTTCATGCATCTTAATTTGCCCAATATGCTCACATGGACCCGCATTGCGATGATTCCCGCAATCGTGGGGGTATTTTATCTGCCGGAGTCGCTCGCCAGTGCCTGGGAAAAAAACGTCATTGCCACGATACTTTTTGTCATCGCAGCGATCACCGATTGGCTTGACGGATATCTTGCCCGGCGCCTCAATCAAATGTCGGCGTTTGGTGCATTCCTTGACCCGGTCGCCGATAAACTCATGGTTGCGGCGGCCTTGATTGTGCTGGTCGAACTCGACCGCACCAATGCCGTTATCGCGATCATCATAATCGGCAGGGAAATCGGCGTTTCCGCGTTACGGGAATGGATGGCTAGAATTGGCGAATCACGCAGCGTTGCAGTCAACATTCTGGGAAAAATCAAGACCATCGCACAGATGATCGCCATTCCTTTGCTGCTTTATCATGAGCCAATCGCGGGCGTCGACCTTAACCAGTTTGGTACCTGGCTGATATACATGGCTGCGTTCTTGACAGTCCTGTCGATGTTTTATTACATGAAAATGGCTGGTGTTCCCGGTCGGCGCTAGGGTCTGATTAGCGCATCTTTAGAGATCAACGGCTGTTAGAGATCAACGGCTGTTAGAGATCAACG
>JBCKLP010000111.1:0-8141 GCA_038903735.1 Burkholderiales bacterium
AGGTCAGGTCATGAACATGCCCTCGATTTTTCGGACAACAGCCAGGTGGGTCGTGCTGGCGATGGCTGTCCTCGGTATCCAACCGGTTGCAGCGCAGTATCCGAGCCGACCGATATTGCTGGTGGTTCCTTTTACGCCGGGCACCGGTATCGATATCCTTGCGCGCACACTGGGTCCGCGTCTGGCCGAGCGCTTTGGGCAGGCGGTGGCTGTGGACAATAAGCCTGGCGCGAGCAGTCTTATCGGCAGCGAGTTTGTCGCCCGTGCTGCGCCTGACGGTTACACTCTTCTCGTCACCGCCACCAGTCTTACCATCACTGCAGCCTTGCATAAGAAGCTTCCTTACGATGTGGAAAAAAGCTTTGCGCCGATCAGCCTGATTGCCACGGGGACCATGTCGCTATTGGTGAGCAACAGCACGCCAGCGCAGAACGTGGGTGAGCTGGTGGCACTGGCAAAATCCAGACCCGGTGTGCTCAATTACGGCTCGGCGGGCGTGGGCACCGGACCGCATCTCGCCATGGAGTTGTTCCGCCAGGAATCAGGCATCGATCTGGCGCATATCCCCTACAAGGGCGCTGCCGGATCATTCGTCGATTTGGTTGGAGGACGCATCAATGCCATGTTCCAGCCCATCCATGCGTCGCTGAATTTTGTGCAGCAGGGCAAGATCCGCATGATTGCTGTGCTCGCTCCGGAACGCTCACCGATCGTCCCCAATGTGCCGACCATGAAGGAAGCGGGATTTCCCAATATGCACCTGGAGAACTGGTACGGCATGCTGGCACCGGCAGGGACGCCGAGGGAGATCATTGCCCGCCTCAACACTGAAATCAATACTCAGATTGCCACGGCCACGGTCAAGGACGAACTGGCAAAGCAGGGACTGAACACGGTCGGTGGAACTCCTTCGCAGTTGGCGGATACCGTCCGTTCAGAGCTTGTGCGCTGGACGCGAGTGGTTGCCGCCGGAAATATTCAGGCGAAGTAAGACTATCGCAGGTACCGCACACTGGCGGGGTCTTGCACTGCCCTGCACCTGACGCTGAGTAGCTGCACCGTGACTTACTCCGGGTTAATGCCGGCTTCCTTGATGAGCTTTCCCCACTTGGCCAGTTCGGTTCGTAGAAACGTGCCCAGTTCTTCGGGTGAGCTCGGCGCGGGGTCGAGGCCCAGCGCCAGAAAGCGCTCGCGCACTTCGGGGCGCGCCAGCGCGTTGCGGATCGAACCCGAGAACTGCGCCACGATAGCCGGTGGTGTACCGACCGGCGCGAACACCGCTCCCCAGCCAGCAATGTCATAGGGCGCGAAGCCGGCTTCCTCGACGGTGGGCAGGTCGGGCATCAGCGGCGTGCGCGCTTTGGTGGTCACGGCGATTGCCCGCATCTTGCCTGCCTTGATATGCGGCAGCCCGCTCACCAGGTTTGTAAATATAAGTGACACGCGGCCTGCCATGACATCGGTCATCGCCGACGGATTGCCCTTGTAGGGAACCTGCAGAAGGTCAATTCCTGCTACCCGGTTCAGTGCTTCGCCCGCTCACAGTTGAAGGTTTGAGTCGATGGTGGGATTTATTATGCAGCCTTTTTCAGTTGAACAGGTGCAGGTCGAAGCGCGTGGATAAGGCCGGCAATGTGCTTTTTTCCACGCAGTCGACGAAAGGCGCGCTCGGCCTCCAGAAATCCTGTGGCGACCCAGCGCGCCGCCATGTTGGCATCACGATGGTTTGTGACACGGCCAGTAACACGTCGCACCACGGAGTTCGGGGATTCGATCACGTTGGTGGCGGCCAGGCAGCGCGCCAGTTCTCCGGTGACACCCACCCGGTTTATTGTGAACAGTTCCTCCAGCCCTTCGAGCAAGCTCGCGGCGGCATCCCGTACAGTGAACCGGCGCCTATTTTTCTGGACACGAATTTGGAGTTAAATTGTGCTTGAAAAAGGAGTGCTGAAATGCTGAACGAGATGTATGAGGTCGGTGTTGTCAGTTCACCTCCCTTGATTCGGCATTGAGCGCAAGGTCTTCGGTCGTGGCCGGATACCGGGAGTGCATGCCGAATGCACCGCGACTGATCCAGCGTCAGCATACAATGAGCTACGATTTTCTCGTCTAGACATTTTGCAGGGAGGTAAGGCAATGGAAAGTTGCGGTTCTTGCAAGGCAGGCGCGGCATGGGTGCTGGCCTCCTGCCTGCTGTTGCCGCATGTGGTGCTTGGACAGGGCTTTCCATCGCGCCCCTTGCAGCTGGTAGTTCCGTCGGCCCCGGGTGCGGCCTACGATCTGATCGCCCGCGTCATCGTCGATGGCGCGCGCGAAGGCTTGGGCAGCATCGTGGTCGACAACCGCCCCGGAGGAAATTTCACCATCGGCACAGCCCATGCGAAACGGTCGGCGCCCGATGGCCACACGCTGTTGCTGGGCGGCAGTGGGCTGGTGATCGGCGAGGCCATGAATCTCCCGCGTCCCTACAAATTCCTCGAGGACTTTGATCCGGTGGGGCAGCTCACCGAGCTGCCTTTCTATCTGGTGGTTCAGACCGACACGGTGCCGGTAAGCTCGCTGCGCGAGCTGATTGCCTTCGCCAAGGCAAGACCGGGAAAGCTGGTCTATGTCACCCCCGGCAATGGCGGCCCGCATCACTTCGCCATGGAGTCCCTGAAAATTGCAGCAGGACTGGATATCCTGCATGTGCCCTACAAGGCCATGGCGCAGGCGATGGGCGACATGCTCGCAGGGCGCGTCAACCTCACCATCACCGGTTATCCGGCGATAGCCCCGCACATGGCCACGGGAAAATTCCGAATCCTCGCGATCGTGGGTCGCGGCGTTCCCAGTTTCAACCCGAGGTGCCGACCTTCGCCGAGGCCGGTGTCCCTGGCGTGGAATTGGTCAGCTGGTTCGGCATCCTGGTGCCCAGCGGGACACCGAAGCCCATCGTCGCCCGACTGAATACCGAATTCAATCGCGCCCTGCAAAAACCAGAAATCCGTGAACGCTTCGCCAAGCAGGGGTTGGAGATTGGTGGCGGCACGCCAGAGGAAATGGTGCATCGCATCCGCTCGGACTACGACAAATATGTGCGCATCATCAAGGCGACAGGTATAAAGGCGGATTGAACGGGTCCGCTGCAATCAGGGGTATTTGCCATGCATATCATTTTCCGGAGACGCCATGCCTTTTGATTTTTCGGATGCTAGCAAAGCTATGATGTCACCGATGCCGCTGTACACGACAGTCAGGTGTTTGAAGCGCTGCTGGGTCACAGCGAAGACGAAGGCGGCAAGAAGCGCGCTATCTATGCCGATAGCGCTTAGCGCTCACAGGAGAAAGAAGCCAGCTTGGCCACGGTCAACATCGACAGCCAGATTTGCGAGAAGGGGGCGCGCAATCATCCGTTGACGGCAGAACAAAAAGCCTCGAATACAGAAAAGTCCCGAGTTCGGGTCCGGGTTGAGCATGTCTTTGGGGCGCAGGCGCAGATGGGAGGTCACATCGTGCACACCATCGGGTTGCTGCGTGCGCGGGTCAAAATTGGCATGATGAATATGGTCTACAACATGATGCGGTTGGGGCAGTTGCTCAGACGGGACGGGAGAGTTGCGTCTGCTGTGGCGTGAAATGGCAGAAACGATCAGGGAATAGGCGTGATTGACACACGTGATTGACACAGAATGGGCGCTTCAAAGTGCAAAAATCTGAGCCCCCCCAAAAAAACGATGAAAACAAGTCGCCCGAGCTGCGTGTGGGGTAATATTAAAGGTGCTCTTTACTTCGCAGCCGATGGCTCCTACAGTACCTTCCATGTTGGCCTACACGTATGGCCTGCACCGCGCAAGGACAGAAGGGAACGCAAGAAATGACCCAAGAAATGACCGCAGCCCTCACCGGGTCACTGAAGAACTATGGGACCACCGTGCAGATCAAGCGCGTCGCTGTCTTCCTTGGCGCCGAGATCACCGGCATCGACCTGACCCAACCGCTCGATGGCGCGACCGTCGACGTGCTCAAGCAGGCCCATGCCGAGCACGGCGTGCTGGTGTTTCCCAACCAAGTGATCTCGTCAGAGGACTTGAAGCGTTTCGGCCGCTACTTCGGCACCCTCAGCGTGCATCCGTTCTCCACGAACGCGGCCGACAGTCCCGAGCTAATCGTCTACGACAACAAGGAAGGCAACCCGCCCGCGCCGACCGACATCTGGCACACCGACGAGACCTTCCGCGAAGCGCCGCCGATGGGCACGGCCCTGTGCTCGAAGATCATCCCGGAGGTCGGCGGCAATACCGCGTTCGCGAGCATGAGTGCAGTCTATGAAGGCCTGTCGGACCGCTGGCAGCGCTTTCTTTCGGGCCTGGAGGCCGTGCACGACTTCAAGCCGTTCCGGAGCCTGTTTCCCAACGACCGCGCCGGCATCGAGGGGGTGCGCAAGTTCGAGGACATCTACCCGTCGGTGACGCATCCGGTGGTGACGGTGCATCCGATCACCGGTAAAAAGGTGATCTTCGTCAACCCGCAGTTCACGCTCTACATCAAGGGTATGGCGGAGGACGAGAGCCGCGTGATCCTCGACATGCTCTACCGCAAGACGCTGATCCACGAGTACCAGTACCGCCACCGCTGGCAGCCGAACATGCTGGTGTTCTGGGACAACCGCCACTTGCAGCACTCGGCGCTGCACGACTACTACCCGAAGCGCCGCCTGATGGAGCGGGTGACGATCGCCGGCACCAAGCCTCTGCCCGACGGCCTAGCGGCCGACGTGAAAGATCTGCGCCGCTACCTCATGCCGCCGCTGTCCGCCTTCCGCGGCACTGGTACGACGCAGAAGCGGCAGCACGAGTCCTGAGCCGTGTCGCAGCCGATGACACCGTCGCGCATGCCCTGTGGGGCACTGCGCTTTTTGCATTTGAGAGTACAAACTATTCCAACCTCGCCCCGATTGCCTTAACTACCTTGCCCCAGCGCGCGCGCTCCTGGATCAATAACTCCGTCATTTCCTGTGGGGTGCTTCCAACGGGCTCCACGCTCTGATCACGCACGCGCTTAGCTACGTCTGGCTTCTTGAGCACTCCAACTATCCCTGTAGATAGCCTACTCACTGCTTCAGGAGAAGTGTTGGGGGGCGCAACCATTCCAAACCAAACCGTAGACAGAAACCCTGGAAGCTTTTCAGATACGGCTGGAGTATTCGGAAGAAGAGGATCACGCTTTTGACTGCCCACTGCGAGCCCATGCAACTTGCCCGATTGAATGTGCGGCAGGACAGACCCCAGTCCTATGAACATCATATCCACCTGTCCGCCGAGCAAATCCCCTAGAGCAGGTCCAACGCCTTTGTAGGGGATATGGACGAGCTCGATGTTGGCCATCGATTGCATCAATTCGGCCGAAAGATGCGACGCGCTTCCGACTCCACCAGAAGCGTAATTCAGTTTTCGTGAACTTGATTTAGCGGTACTGAACAGCTTTTCCAGGCTATCGGCACCTATCTTCGGGCTTGCGACCAGAACGTTCGTGCTCATTGCCACGACCGAGATTGGTGTAAAGCGGTCCGGATCGAAGGCCAGGTTGCTGTAAAGAATCTTGTGTATGACCAAAGGTGCGAGCACTGTGAAAAGAACCGTGTACCCATCGGGAGGCGCCTTGTATGCAGCCTCGGTACCGATGTTTCCTGCGGCGCCCGCGCGGTTCTGAATGATTATGGGCTGTCCGAGCTCTGCGTGCAGGCTTTCAGCCATGATGCGGGCAACGCGATCGAATGCGCCGCCAGGAGGGAACGGCAAAATCATGGCGATCGGCTTATCGGGATAGCCTGCTGCTTTTGCTGCGGCACATGACGCGATCAATGCAGCCGCGCCTAACATGCGCGCGCACATAAAACGTTTTTTCATCTTACGTCTCCAATATTCAGGAAAGGCTGGCTGCCGAACTTGCGTCAAATACGCGCAGACGGACCTCGCCCTCCTCTACCATGCAGAACTCTTTGCGCAGCCGTATCCGAGCGGCCAGTCATTCGACGGTGTTTCCACCCAGTCGTTGCCATCACCGTTTGAAGGGACGGACCGGTTTGCGCTCAGAGGGCGAGCTCTTCGATTTAGCGGCTTGCACGTCAGCCTCAGTCGCGCCGTTTGCAAAAGGACGCTGACCCGGCGTGAATCCTTCTTCTGGCACATAAGGACCTACGACCCCAACGGGCTTATCACCACACAGGGTGATACGTTCCATCTTGCGGGACTCAGGCCAATAATCGTGCGGGGCGTAGTGCTGCGTTGATCTGTTGTCCCAGAACACCACTGTGTTCGGTTTCCATTTGACACGCAGTTGGTATTCTGGGATATGCGCCTGCCTGAAGAGAAAGTCGAGAATAATCCGGCTCTCGTCCTCTTTCATATCTTTGATGCGGATTGTGAAATTCCAGTTTACGTAGAGCACCCGCCGGCCCGAAATGGGATGCACACGTACTACGGGATGGACCGGATTAGGGAACCTGTCCTCGATATCCCTGAGTTTCCTTTTATCTTCGGGCGAGTTAGTGAAGTATCTGCGGAAAGAAGGAAAATCGTGGAACGCCTCGAGCCCGTGTATGTATTGCTTCATGCGCTCGCTCAATCCTCTGTAAGCCGCCGACATGCTACAAAACAACGTATCTCCACCGGCTCTCGGAACGGTTCTCGAGCGCAAGATCGTCCCCATAGGAGGCTCGCTGCGATAAGTCTCGTCAGAGTGCCATCGATCAGCCCCTTGCGCCGGATCCTCAGCGGTGTAATCGAGCACGATAACTTCGGGATTGTCCTCCAGGCTTGGCGAGAACGGACTCACCGACAATTCACCAAATTGCCGGCCGAAAGCAATCTGTTGCTCAAGGGTTATGTCCTGATCCCGGAATACGATCACTTCGTATCTGACCAAGGCGTCATGGACCACTTTGAATTCCTCGGCGCTTAGCGGCTTTCTGAGGTCGACCCCGCCGATTTCAGCACCGATGAATCCGTTCATCAGTGATATTTGAACATGTGGCGCAACAGCCGCCAGTGTCTGTGCCAATAATTGCGACGCCATTGTTACCTCCTTAAAGTTTGCCCTTGAACTCAGCGCAAAAGATTGTTAAAAAATGTTCCGCCGTGACAATGATCGTTACGTAAAGATCGTTACGTCACTGTCGCGTCTTCGAGGACGAGCAGCCCGTACCCGGTCAGCATGGGTGCATAGTAGTTGCGATGAATTTTTTTGTAAACGCAAAGCAGTAACTCTTATCTGGTTGAGTCCATTGGATTTTTTACTGCGCCACCGTAGGTGCAGCAGCACCCTGTCAGGCCAGTACCTGTTGAAATGAACTGAAAAAATCCGGGGTAGGGGCGTCGGCCTCGCGCATATAGAGATCAATATTGCCAAGATGGTAGGCACGATGGCAGTAGATACCCCACAGAAATCCCATGACCGTCCACTCCCGCTTGGTCCATTGGATGTTTTTCGCGAGCTGCTGGTCGCTGTAGCCGGCAAACAGCGCCATGTTCTGCCGGTGCAGGACATTGGCGTCGGCGACCAGGGTTTTGCTGGCCATCAGCCTGTCGGTCAGCGGCTTGTCGGCTTCGCGCGGCAGCGAAGAGCCCTCTTCACAATCCTTCAGGATGCGCGCCCAACGGCATTCGCCGACGATGGTGTGCACGTACAGGCTGCGGATGGTGATGGTGCTGATGCGGTCGCCGAATTTCATGTTGTAGTTGTCGAATGGCACCCAATCCAGTTTGTCATCGGGCGTGCTTGCCATCCATTTGTCGGTCAGCACCGCCAGGGATTCAAACAACTTCAGGAAACGTTCAAGTTCGCCATTCATTTCCGCTGCTCCTTGCGTTGACTTCTATCCATGGGATGCGGGCGCGCTGACCTTCGGCGCAACAATTGCAGCCTATCTTACATGCGTGCCGCCGTGCCGTCGAGATTGAGATTGCCACGTCGACTCGACCATGCTGTCAAAGGGCGACACCAGCAGCGGCGTACGTGTGCCGGATGTGCTAGCCGTCCGGGAGAACCAGCCGTGCCGGGTCACGCCTTCGTCGGCGGCGATGCGCACTTCCTCGGCGGCGGGATAACGCGCGGCAATGGCTTGCAAAGCCTCTGCATTGCGCGGCGCGGGAAAAACATCA
>JBCKLP010000112.1:0-8087 GCA_038903735.1 Burkholderiales bacterium
TGCAGATGCTATTGCTGGATGCCGTGCGTGAGCGATTGGGGTATGACAGCGTGGTCACCGGGTATCGTCTTGCCTCAGTCGAACAAAATAGTGATGGCGTGACGGCTCACTTTACGGGAGTGGACGCAGATCAGATGTCCCCGGTTCGGGCATCGATCATGATTGGCTGCGACGGCATCACTTCGACGGTACGCAAGCAGTTCTACCCGCAGGAAGGTGACCCAGTATATTCTGGTCTGACCGTTTGGCGAGGTGTCACCCCGTTCAAGCCTTTCCTGAGCGGCGCGGACACGAGTCGTCTCGGATGGATGCCCGTAGGCAAGCTGACGATTTACCCGATCCGCAATAACATCGACGATCAGGGCAACCAGTTGATGAACTTTGTGGCAACGCTGGAGCGCCCAAAGCCCAATGCTTATGACTGGAACAGCCAGGCCAGGCTTGAAGACTTTTTCGAACCCTTTTCAACGTGGAAGTTCGATTGGCTTGATGTACCGGCACTGTTGGAACAAACCAAGCCTTACCTGATGTACCCGATGGTGGACCGCGATCCGGTGGCTACCTGGACTTTCGGGAAGGTGACTCTGCTGGGGGATGCGGCGCATCCAATGTATCCGCGTGGATCCAACGGCGCCGGCCAATCGATTCTCGATGCGCGTTATCTGGCCGGCTGCTTCAAGCGTAAGGGCATCACAGAAGACGCAATACAGGAATACGACCAGGTGCGCGTCCAGGCAACCGCAAAAGTAGTCTTGATGAATCGCGCCAATCCGCCCGACACAGTGTTGCGCGTCGTATTTGAGCGTTCCGGCGGCAAGCGTTTCGACAAGATCGACGAGGTCATATCGAAAAAAGAACTCCAGGAAATCCTGGATAAATACAAAGCAGTCGCGGGCTTCGAAATCGAGGAATTGCGCACCCGTCCTTCCTTTGTTTGAGGCTGCGAGCGTTCGTTTCCACCACGTTCGTCATTAATGTTAAAGCGCTATACGGGCGCCTGCACGGAGAATCTCTTGAAACTGCCTGGATTGATCGTTCCACCACTAACCCCCTTTACATCTGATCTTAAGATTGATGACGGGGCTCTGCAACGCGGCGTGAATTATGTCGTCGAAGAGTGCAATGCCGCAATGGTTATTGCAGCAGGCGTCGAGGCTCAGGAGTATCACTACCTGACCTTCGAGGAGCGCAAGCAGCTCATCAGTAAAACCATTGAATTTGTGGATGGTCGCTGTCTGGTCGCTGTCGGGATCTCGCATCCTTCATTCAAGATTGCGGTCGAACTGGCGCATTATGCTGAGCAACTCGGCGCCGATGCTGTGCAATTGCTGGCACCACTACGGCCGTTTGGAGGAGAGCCGACGCAAGACGAACTGATCGCCTATTTCGATTTGGTTTCGCGCGAAACTCATTTGCCGCTCGTCCTGTATCTCAATCCGGGACCGGGGGCAAATGTTTCCATACCAGCGACGATTGCGTTGTCCAAGCTGGAGCGCGTCAAGTACATCAAGGAAAGCTCCCGTGACCTGTCGCGGGTGTCACGGTTGATTTCAGAAATTGAATTAGCGGGACACGCCAAGTATTTCACGACCATGCAAATGTTGTTAATCACTTTGCAGCTTGGTGGTTCCGGAATTACGCTGCCGCCGCCAGCAGCCATGCTTGCCGATAAGGTCATACAAGCCTTTGTAGCGGGGAACATGGCAGAAGCCGCGCGACTGCAACTGCAATTTGCATTGTTCCCGTCGCGCTGGATGCATAACGGACTGACGCCAACAATGAAGGCGGCAATGAAAGTTCTGGGCATGTCCGCGGGAGATCCCTATCCACCGTACCAGCCCATCGGCGGAGAAGAGCTGAAGGCGCTCGAAGCCTACCTCGCAACCACGGATCTGATGAAAAAAAGCCAGGCGCATGTTTAGCGGGGAAAAACAATGTCAGACCGAGACATTGGTGCCGCTCAACTAAATGTGCTGACTCCACCGATATGGAGGAAAGACTGTGGAGAAAGGACTTGGATCCATCCATAACACCTAAGCAGGAGAGAAAGATTTATGAAACCCATTCGCCGTGCCTTTTCAGCAGCCATCCTGCTTGCCTGCGGTTATGCACCTCTCGCCCTCGCGCAAGCCGACTATCCGCAACGCAGAATCACAATCATCGTTCCGTATGCCGCGGGCGGAGGCGCTGACCAGGTCACGCGGCTAATCGGACAACGTCTCAGTGAACGGCTTAAGCAAAGCGTCGTTGTCGAAAATCGCGGAGGCGCAAGCAACACCATCGGCATGAATGTCGTCGCAAAAGCGCCCGCCGATGGTTACACCCTCGGCTTGGTAACGCCGACTTTTCTGATGACGCCTTCACTGATCAGGAACCATCCATACGATCCAATTAAGGATTTCACTCCCGTTGCGATGCTGGGCGATACACCGCTGGTTTTGGCAATTCATCCCAGCCTTCCGGTAAAAAACGTCAAAGAGTTTGTTGAGTACGCCAAGTCGCAGCCAGGGAAGTTGAACTGGGCATCCGGCGGCACGGCGTCAACGCAGGGTTTGGCGGGGTTATTATTCGCTTCGATGACAGGCATCAATACAGTGCAAATCCAGTACAAGGGCAGTGTCGAAGGCCTGACTGCCCTGATGGGCGGCACCATTCAGTACATGTTCAATCCAATGCCATCCGTCCTCCAGCATGCCAAGAGCGGCAAGCTCAAGATAATTGGCGCCGCCAGCCTCGAGCGTTCTGCATTGCATCCGGAGATGCCGGCAATCGCCGAATCCGTTCCAGGTTTTCGCGCTATTGGATGGTTTGGGTTTGTTGCGCCCGCTGGCACGCCAAAGGCAATCGTTGAACGGTTGAATCACGAGATCGCCACCATCTTGAAGACTCCAGCCACGCGTGATCTCATGATCGAAAGCGGCCTTGAACCCAAAGCGATGAGCCCTGAGGCTTTCGGCAAGATGATGAGCGCAGACTTCGGCAAATATGCCGAGATATTCACCGCCGAGAAGATCAAGCCCGAGTAATGCACGCTTGGGCGCTGACCGGCGCACTCATTGCAGCAAACGAATCAAACGCTCGCCGGTCTTGCAAACCGGATGAGCTGTTGCGAGCCATATCTGGAACACAATGATTTTGAATCTGAAAGAGCCCTTGCTGCTGCGCCAGAAAGCCTATATCGACGGACACTGGTGTGATGCAGATGAGAATCACACGATTGCCGTGACCCATCCCGCCACCGGAGAAGACATCGGCACCGTGCCTCTGATGGGCCAAATCGAGACGCGGCGTGCGATTAACGCCGCCAACACAGCTTTGGCATCGTGGCGCGAGAAGACCGCTAACGAGCGCGGCGCAGTTGTGCGCAAGTGGAGCGACCTGATGCTCGCCCACGTCGATGACCTTGCGTTCATCATGAGCTGCGAACAGGGCAAGCCTTTAGCCAAAGCGCGGGGCGAGGTCGTCTACGCGGCCTCTTTCATAGACTGGTTTGCCGAAGAGGGTAGACGTACTTACAGTAAACGTACTTACGGGGACAGCATTCCTTCGCCAACAAAAGGCAGCGGCCTTGTTGTGATCAAGGAGCCGATAGGCGTTTGCGCCGCCATCACACCCTGGAATTTTCCGGCAGCCATGATCACGCGTAAGGTTGGTCCTGCGCTCGCGGCCGGCTGCACCATCGTTCTAAAGCCCGCAGAAACAAGCCCATTTTCTGCGCTGGCGCTGGCCGTCTTGGCGGAGCAGGCGGGTTGTGCCGGCCGGCGTATTCAACATCGTCACTGGCGCTGCACGCGAAATCGGGCTGGAGATGACGTCCAATTCTGTCGTTCGCAAGTTGACCTTCACGGGCTCTACCGAGGTAGGGCGTTTGCTGATGCAGTCTGTGCCAAAAAGAAAACTGCCGCAATGGTGTTGGGCGAGAACAAATATCTGAAGATATGACGCAAATCTCGTATCACCGGCTTCATTGAATTAACTACCAGGAGAACAAGTATGTTGGACATTAAACGGCTATCGATTGACGAGGCGCAAATACTAATAGACGGCGCGGCCGAAAAGGCACGCGAACTCAAGGTGCCGATGTGCATTGCTGTCGTTGACGAATCCGGTCATCTGATCAAGTTCGATCGCATGGACGGCGGCAAGGTGAGCAGCATTTCAATTGCGATTGACAAGGCTTTCACGGGTGCGGTGGCACGCAAGGCAACCCATATTTACAACGACCTTTGCCAGTCGGGCAAACCATCGTTTGGTCTTCATATCACCAACAATGGCCATTTCAGCATCATCGGCGGCGGCCTGCCGGTTTCTGTCGGCGGCCAGATTGTTGGTGGCGTCGGCCTGAGTTCTGGCACCGCACATGAAGACGTAATCTGTGCAGAGGCTGCGGTGGCTTATTTCTACGATAAAACCGGCTTTAAGGCGTAAGGGAAAGTCAGCACCCCAGCCCAGCCACGCCTTTCTCACCAAGCACTTCTATACCCGAATCCACCTCGGAGGCGCCCCCAGTCGGGGCGCCTGGGCAGAAGACTATGAAACGAACCGCGCCAGATGTAGCGACGATAGAAGCAATCGAGAAAAAGCCTGTGCCGTCAGCAATTGCGACTGATTTCATTAGCCAATCGCTATGTGGCAAGCTCGTCAAAGACCGCGCTATTCTTTCTGCACAAACTGGCGGCATTCAGGGTTGCAAAAAGCTTCAACGCGGCGGGCGCTCTACAATGACGGTAGACAATACTGCCAATGACACCGCCGTGTTGGTGAAGCTGTTTCCGACAGCTGTCTCGAATGCTGCGGCTGTTCGAGTGTTTACCATTCGTGCCAAAGATAGCTGGATCAAAACAAGCATTAGCGCCGGCACTTATGAATTGCGTTACGAAGATCTCGCGAGCAAAGCTTTTACAAAGACGGAATCGCTGACACTGAGCGAACGTGAGATTGATAGCGGCGTTGAGTTCAGCCAGATAAAGGTGACTCTTTATAAAGTGCGAAATGGCAACATGAAAACCCAAGCAATTGTAAAAAGTGATTTTGATGATTGATCCTAAATTCCTCTGTTGCAGCGGCTCAATCTTACTGAAAGCCATGTTGGCTCTGGCTTTCCGTGAAATCAGGGCGCGCACCAAACGGGTGGGCTCATGGAAAACTAGCAAATTCCCTTGAAAGCCGCGCCAACAGTGGCTTTCCCGCGATTCAGAGCAACTGCGCCACAGTTGGGACATTTGGTCGAAGAGCCGCGCCAATATTAGGTGACAGCCGAATTTTCTCATTTTCCCAACAGAGGAATTTAGGTTGATTAATACCGGGTTGTTTCCTGATACATGGGTGATGGACGAGTAATATCCGGTTCAAGCACGGCAAACAGAAGGGATTTCGTTATGCACAACGAATTCACCGCAGTCATTGAGCGCGACCAGGACTGGTTCATCGCCTATTGCCCCGAGGTTCCCGGCGCAAATGGTCAGGGCAAATCCAAGGAAGAGGCGAAAGACAGTCTCGCCGAAGCCATTGCCCTGATTCTCGACGATCGCAGGACCGATGGCCTACGTGGGGTTCCTCCCGAAGCGCTTCGCGAAACTGTTGTCGTTGAGTGAAGCGCAGCAGACTTCTCGCTCACCTTCGGCACTACGGCTGTTATCTCAAGCGAGAGGGGCGCTCGCATTCGCTATGGACCAATCCACAAAACGGGGCGGTAGAAGCAGTGCCCCGGCATGTGGAAAATCCGAATAATCGCGCCCGGAAAATCTGCCGTGGTCTTTCTGTACCTGATCCTGTGAGTGAGTAGTACGCGTGGGTTTGCCTGACGCTTTTGCGCACAACAGATCAGCCGGCAAGCCACGTTTTCCATGCAATCCAGAGCTTTCTCACCGGCGTGAGCGCGGTGCGTTGCGTCAGTACCGGTGGACACAGACAAGCTGATGACGGCGCCCGCCGCGGCGGACTGGGCACTACGCAGGAATTCGCTTCTCACGCCGGGGTTCGGTATGCGATTCGCCACCGTCTGCGCTGACACTATTTCGTGGCCGCGCCACTGCTGGTTGGCCGCGCCCGGCCACTGCAATTCCCCGCCAGCACGGGCATGCCGGCGCCGCCGCGATTGCCTTCAACGTCGGCACACCAGCCGCCCTCGTTGTTGAGCTTGCGCCCGGCGAGCTTCCATATCTGCGCCTTGTCTCCCTGGCGGCAGGACTCCCATTTCAGCGGCTGATTCCCCTGGCGGCCGGTCAGACACTAGCCGCTGATATTGATCTGTCCGTAGCCGCCAAAGCCGCTGATGCGAGCTTGTCCCTGCCAATTGGCGGTGACGCCGCCGCCGCTGTTATGCAGCATGAAACCGCTGGATGAGGAAATGTAGGCAATGTCCGCTGCATAGGCGAGAGCGCCGATCAGGGACAAGCCCACGAAAACCACGGAACGCCGGAAAATGCGCAGAACCTGCTTCATTGCCCCCTGGGTTTGTCGTAATGCAATTATTTTGAATGCCGGCGGGTACTGGTACCGCTTCAGGGGAACTTCCAGAAATCCCGGAATAGCGATTACTTTATGCTAACAGGGCAAGTTTCAGCGTTAGTTTGACACCCATTGTCAAAGAATTGCCAAGGCCTCATCAACCATTTTAACGGGAATCGAATATTGACAAATCGTCTGCAAGGTAGATCTGGCGGTGTTTCACTGCGTATCCAATACTGATTGGTAGATGCTAACGGATCAACAGCGTTTATCAAAACTAGCAAAATAAGTGTCCAACTAACGCTGAAACTTGGCCGCTAACAGGTATGAGTGACATCATCGTGCGCCACGTTGCAACGCAGGCTCGGCCGTCAAGGCAGCGGCCGGCCTCGCGGGCAGGCTGAGGGCCCTGCATGTGGTGCCGCCCTGCAGCGCCACCATCGCCGGCTTCGACATGGCGCTGGTGGTCGCGTTCACCCCGGCCGAGTACCTGGCAGCCACGGCCAGGGCGGCAAAGGGGGCGCTGCACAAGGTCACCAGGGCGCGCGCACGGCGGGGCAGGGATGCACGGGAATCAGCGTCGTCAACGTGCGCGCCAGCATGGCGGGCGGAAATCGGCGGCAGCGGTGGTATCGGGGCAATGCGGCGGGCCTTGTCCGGCGGGCCACTGCATCCTGCTGTGTATAATCGACGGCAACGAGAAGAGTAGCCATGAATTATCGCGACATCATCACCATCGAACCTGGAAAACGCGGCGGTAGACCCTGCATCCGCGGCATGCGAATCACGGTCTATGATGTCCTTGATAACCTCGCTTCGGGCATGACCCAGGAGCAGATCCTGCATGACTTTCCCGACCTCACGGCGGAAGACATTCAGGCCTGCCTCGCTTTCGCCCCCGACCGGGAGCGCACGCAACTCACCGCGCGCGTGTGAAGCTGCTGTTCAACCAGAACCTTTCTCTGCGGCTGGTTGATACTTTCGCCGATTTCTTTCCTGGTTCCATACACGTTCCGAGCAGCCGGCCTTGATCGTGCCATGGACGATGCCGTCTGGCGCTTCGCGCTGGAACACGGTTTCGCCATCGTGACCCGAGATTCGAATTTTCAGGAGCGCAGTCAGATCGCCGCGGTGGCGCCGAAAATCGTGTGGATTCGTCGTGGCAACTGCACGAGCGGGGATATCGAGGCCATGCTGCGTGACAACGCCGATGCCCTGGTCGGGCCCCTGGACCAGCAGGCGGATGCGCGCTTCGTGACGCTGCTGTAGCCCTGGCCCGGCTTGACGGGAAAAAGCTTTCTTGCGATAGGGAAGCGGGAACTTGGAACGAGTACACCAAGCGGCGCGAGCGCGGCCGCACTCAGAGCGAGAATGACAGCGCGGAGCGAGGCGCGGCAGGGAACCGCGCTCGCGGATTTCTACTGTGATTGCAGGCGATAGTATGTTCGTAAAGCCGGAGGAGGCGCACCTGTGCACTGCCGAACTGATCAAGGCCATGATCTTCACGGTCACCAAGTTCGAACTCGTCGAGCGATTGCGCGCGTTGCGCGACGCCGGCTACGAGCATTTCTCCATCACCATCCGCCACGGGCAGCCGCAGATGCTGGAGGAATGGGCGGATATTTTTGCGGCACTCT
>JBCKLP010000113.1:0-7997 GCA_038903735.1 Burkholderiales bacterium
ACATGACTGATCGATTCGACGGATTTACCGTGACGCTCCGCCTTGACGAGGGCGATGGCGATGGCGATGGCGATGGCGATGGCGAGTATTTGGCGCACTTCGCCGAATTGCCGGAGATTTCGGCGTTCGGAGAAACTCCGGAGGGCGCTCTTAACGAACTAGCCACCGCATGGAGGCTATACAAGAAATCCTGCGTCGCGGATCGAGTCGCCGTACCGGTAGCCCCGGCCCAAAAGGAATACAGCGGCCAGTTTCAGGTCAGAGTCGATCGGCGATTGCATAAGGCGCTGGCGGTTGAGGCCGCTCAAGCCGGCGTGTCTCTGAATGCGCTGGTGAGCCAAAAGCTGGTGACAACGACACCGCTGGTCAGGTAACCCACCCGGGTGGGGAGATTTACATGACCATGCCTGGGGAAAATTGGATGACCATCGACACCGGGCCGATCAAAGGGGTAGTAGGAGACCCGCCCTCGGGCCGATCGGTCGGTCGTGATTCGTGGTTCGTGGTTGGTTGGTTGGAAGCCCGCCCTCGCGCCGATCAAAGGGGTTGTCGGAGGCTCCCCACATGAACGCCGAACTCCAATCCAGCGACGTCGGCAGCTGATCGAACTGCACGGCTCGCAATGGGGAAGACTTGCAGATATTCTGCGTCAGCGAGGCATGTCGGAAGAGCAGGCGGCCGAGATTGTCCATGGGACACGAAACGGCGCTCCAGAACACCAAATCGCCGCCTAGCATGACCAGTCCAAGGTGTCAGGGCGCGACATTCCAGGCCGCAAAAGCGGAGCGCGCCGTTTGGGATTTTGTCTTAAACAAAGGGATTCTTAAGCGCCACGCCGGTTCCCCGGAAATCATCGACGTTGCGGGTTATCACGGTCAGGTCGTGAATCAATGCAATCGCCGCAATCTGCTTGTCGACCGGATGTTCAGGGTGTGGCGACATCAATCGTCCCCATACCTGGGCGCATTCTTCGTCGAAACTCAGAATCCTGTCGGCGTAGTCTGCCACGACCCGATCAAGCCACTTCTCAAGCTTATTGGCCTGGGGTAGATCGCCGCGACGCCGGATGTTCTCCAGTCCACGCCGAACCTCCCCGATTGTTTGCACGGAGAGATAAAGATCACCGGCATCCGATGTTTGAAAAAATTTACGGACTCCAGGGTTTGCCTTCTTCCCCTTTCGGGCCTCGCTGACGACATTGGTGTCGACCAGGTACACGCCGATTCCTAGCCATTCCGAAAATTGAAGTCAGCCTCTTCACCGACGTTCGGCATGCTCGACAGAACCTCGGCGACAGAACGCCGTTTCGGTCGCTGCAGTACGCTTCTCAGAATCTCGCGGTGCTCCGCCTCCGCGCTTCTTCCGTGAGCTGCCGCCACTTTCTTCAAAGCCAAGGCAATCTCTTCGCCGACATTGCGAACCACAAGATTGGTAGCCACTTTGATCTCCTTTCCCGGGATGTAATCATTGATAGCAGTCTACCCAAGCATTGATTGCATTGCAATCAATGCTTCGACAATTGCTCAAATGGCCGATAATGGCCGCCCCCCCTGAACCGCCCGCTCGTGAACCATCGGAGCTATGCGATCAGCGCCTACGCCTCGGCACGGCTGGGGGCGCTGGAATGACACCGGTGAGCCGGTTACTTCACAACAGCGTCCGTTGGTTCACTACGGAGCCGGTCATTCCACAACAGCGTCCGTTGGTTCACTACGGAGCCGGTTACTCCACAACAGCGGCCGTTGGTTCACTACGGAGCCGGTTACTCCACAACAGCGTCCGTCACGCCGGCGAAAGCCGGCGTCTGGTCGGTATGACTTCGTTCGGGCAGATTCCGGCTCGCGCTTCGCTTGGCCGGAATGACGGCGAACAAGGCACGGGCACACCTGCGAGCCGCTTAGTCGGCGTCAATAAATAAGCTATTCAACCAGGTGGATGGCCGACGCGCTCAGCTTGCGTGTGCGAGAGGTGATCACCTTCGAGCCGCTATAGCGAGGAGGAACGCGCGGGGCGCCCGAAGGCCTGAATCAATCGCGACAGAATCAATCGCGACAGAATCAAGCGCGCCGCCTTCACGTATCGAAAATACGGCGTGCTGGAAGGCGAAATTACCCAAATCAGCGCGGACTCGCCCAGGCAGGAGGCGGGTGCCGTCTCTGTAAATTTGAAACTATGCTTAATCGTAACCTATTATCCACGCGTGCTACAAGATAATTCCAATTCCATAAGTAGAATAATTGACTGGGGTTAAGACGCCAGGCCAAGGCCCGCACCACGTCACCGGCGACGCGGCCAGGGAAGATCAATTGCCAGGCCGGAGCTTGCCGGAGCAGGACCGTCGCTCACCATGCCGGTATCCGTGACGCGTTCACCCGAGCGTTTTCACCCGCCGCATAGCGAAGGCAAACCTGGCAACGCCCGCGATAGCGAGCCGAGGCGCATCGCGATGCGTCGGATTGATGAGCCAGTTCCTGGAATTCGGCACGATGGCGCTCGGCACGCTCAGCAATGCCGCCCTGCCCTGGCGCAGCCACGCATCGCGTTGACACCAGGCGATTGCGGGCCATCGCCGCCACCGCAAGCTCCGATTTTGGCAACCTACGCAGCCCAAGCAGCTCGGCAATTCGCCTCAACAGTGAAGACCCGAATGCCGCTGCCGGCGCAGGAGAGAATTCCAGGATTGCAGACATGGAGTAGCTCGCCGTAGATGGCAATCCGGATGGCAATCCGGATGGCAATTCGCCTTGAGCATACCGGCATCTTGCTACCACGGCAAAGCGCCAGCCGCGACAGGCGCAAGCCGCGTTGCCGGGTGGCAAATCCCGTGTTTCACGGGTGACTTGTAGTAATCTTTCACCCTCCCCGAAAGCTTGACGCAACCAACCCCCATGCACCGCCGATTCATCACCCCTTTAGCTACCTCGTTGGTGGCAGCCCTCTGGTGCCAGGGCCTGGCACCTGCCTATGCGCAAACCCTGGGCGGAGGGGGAGTAACGCCTTTGGGAGGGCCAATCGGCATTGGCGCGACGCCGGGAGGTTCTGCGGGCGGCGTTCAGATCGCGCCCGGCGCTGCCGCTGTGTCAGCGCCCACAACGCCTGGAACCCCCATGAATACCAACGTCCGCGGTGCGGGGCCTGCCGTCGGACAAGGCCCCTTGCAGGGCAACACCCCCGGTGGGGCAGTCGCACAGCCGGGCGCGGGGCTGCCGGGTACCGAGATCGGCACACCGAACGCGGCACCGCAGGTGGCGAGCAACGACTTTCAGGATTTCGTGGCGACATCCACCGGCCGCGTGTTGCCGATGTTCGGCTACAACCTTTTCGACGCGGTGCCGTCGACCTTCGCGCCAATCGAAAACGTACCAGTCACTTCAGATTAGGTAATCGGCCCGGGCGATGAACTGCTGATTCGCGCTTGGGGGCAGTTGGACATCGATTACCGCACCACCGTGGATCGCAATGGCAGCATCAACATTCCGCGGATCGGGCAGATCAATCTTGCGGGTATCAGGTACCAGGATTTAACAGGATACGTAAAAACCGCCGTTGAACGCGTGTTCCGCAATTTCGAGCTCACGGTCACCATGGGCCAGTTGCGCTCCATCCAGGTGCTGGTGCTCGGGCACGCGCGCCGGCCGGGTAACTACACCGTGAGTTCATTATCGACTTTGGTGAATGCGATCTTCGCCGCCGGCGGCCCGTCGCCGCGCGGTTCGATGCGCGGCATTCAATTGAAACGCGGCAATCGCAATGTCACCGAACTCGATCTCTACGATTTATGGGTCAATGGCGACAAGTCCAGGGACGCGCCGCTGCTGCCGGGAGATATCATCTACTTCCCGCCTATCGGTCCCTTGGCGGCATTATCGGGCAGCGTGAATACGCCGACCATTTTCGAGCTCAAGACCGATACGTCCCTGGCGCAACTGATTGGCTGGTCGGGGGGATTGAGCACCACCGCGCAGACACGCCGCGCCACGATTGAACGCATAGAGGACCGTCAGCGGCGCGTGGTCGATCAATTTTCGATTGATGCCTCCGGGTTGAAGCGGGCGGTGCGCGATGGCGATCTGATCAACGTGTTTTCCATATCGCCCAAGTTCGAGAACGCCGTCACCCTGCGAGGCAACGTGGCCGCGCCCCTGCGTTATCCGTATCGCGAAGGCATGCGCATCCGCGATTTAATTCCAGAGAAGGAAGCCTTGATTACGCCGGAGTATTACCTGCGGCGAAATTTTATTACCCGATCCGACATACTGAATTCTCCCGTAGCGCCGGGTGAGGCGCAGGAAAATCGGCAGGCAAATCGGCAGGCAAATCGGCAGACCATTCGACAGAGCACCGGGCAACAGCAGTTGATAGAACAGGTACGCCTGTTAACGGCGGAAATCAATTGGGATTACGCGGTCATCGAGCGCTTGAGCGAGCGGGATCTATCGACCGTATTGTTACCGTTTAACCTTGGTAAAGCGGTGATCGAAGGTGACGCCTCGCAGAATCTTCCACTCCGGCCGGGCGATGTGGTGACCATCTTCTCCACGCGCGACCTCGCGGTACCGGTGGCGCGACAAACCAAGCTGGTGCGATTGGAGGGCGAATTTGCCAATCCTGGCGTCTATCGCGTCGAGCCAGGGGAAACCTTGCGGCAATTCGTGGTTCGAATGGGGGGGTTCCCAACAAGCCTATTTGTTTGGCGCGGAATTCACCCGGGAATCCACGCGCGTTCAGCAGGAGAAGAATCTTGAGGACACCATCAATAGGATGGAACGCGAGGTGCAGTGATTCGCTGTTACACGCGCGCAGAATGTGGTGAACCCGGAAGATGCGGCAACGATCAAGCAGCAGGCGGAAAGCCAGCAGTTGTTGATCGCGCGTTTGCGGCAATTGAAGTCATCGGGCCGCATCGTTCTTGGGCTCCAGGCTTCGTCGCGGAACGGTGAACTTCCGGACATCGTGTTGGAAGATGGTGACCGCCTCCACATTCCGGCCCGGCCCTCGATGGTCACGGTGTTTGGCTCGGTGTACAACGAGAACGCGTACCTATACCGGCCGGCAAAACGCGTCGCGGACTACCTTGCTCAGGCGGGCGGACCGACCAAGGACGCGGATAGGTCGAGCATCTATGTATTGCGCGCGGATGGATCGGTATTGAGCCGGCGGCAATCCGGCGCGTTTTGGCTTATCGGGGCACTCGACAGTGCAAGCGTGAATCCGGGCGACAGCATCATGGTGCCGGAGGAATTGGACAAGACCAGCTTTACCCGGATACTCAAGGACTTCACCCAGATCTTTTATCAGTTTGGGTTGGGGGCTGCGGCGATTAAGATATTGAAATAATCTTTGACGCTGGTCGCAACAACCTGGGCGAGTTTGAACGCGTGTCGGGCATAATGCTGGAAAATCAGGTGTAACCATGGGTTCAATAACAGGTTCAATAACCGACATCGACGCCGCGACCATTCGGGCCGCCAGAGCCTTCCTGCAGAAGGTATCGATTCAGTTCGACATGGTAGAGGCCATTCTGTTTGGTAGTCGAGCACGCAAATCGCACCGTCAGGATAGCGATGCCGATGTGGCCGTGCTGCTCCATGGCCGCCCGGGGAAGTTCGTTGAAACGAAGCTGGCCATGGCCGATCTCGCCTACGACGTGCTGCTGGAAACCGGCATTCACATCCAGCCCCTGCCAATCTGGGAAGAAGAGTGGCAACACCCCGAGGCATATTCCAATCCCCGCCTTTTACACAACATCAACCGGGACGGGATTCGGCTGTGAAGGCGCAAGACCTGATGGCAAAGGCGGTCCAGGCGGCGACATCCGCCAAGGTACTGCTCGATACCGGGGACGCCGATGGCGCCTGCAATCGGGCCTACTACGCCATGTTCGACGCGGCGCGGGCCGCGCTGCTGGCTTCGAGCGTGCCGGTCGAACCCGAGATTGCGAAGACGCACAACGGCCTGATTTCGGCTTTCAGCTTGCACTTGGTCAAGCCGGGCCGTGTGCCGGTGGAACTGGGCAAGGCGCTCAACAAGACCGGGGAATTGCGCTTGATTGCCGACTACAAGGGCGATCCTATCGATATGGAAAATGCGGCTTGGGCAGTACGCCAGGCGCAGACGTTTGTCCAGGCAATGCAGCGTTTGTTCTTGCCGGACGGGATGAACCAACCTTGATGGCGTATCAACACACCCAGGAATCGAATTCGCGAGCAAGCTCGCTCCCACCACCCTCTTACGCCCTCTGACCTACGAATAGGAGCCCGTAATATGACAAGCGTTGCAATCGATCTTCCCGATGAGGCATTCTCCGCGCTGAAGCGCCCCCCCTTGGAATTCGTTCGCCGCATGCGTCTCGCGGCAGCGATTCATTGGTATGCTCGTGGCGAAATTTCGATGGAAAAAGCAGCGCTGATCGCCGATGTGGATCGCACCGAGTTCCTCGCGGTGCTAGCCGCCGAGCAGGTCGATGTTTTCGAGGTCGACCTGGAAAGCCTGCGTCAGGAGCTGGCGCGTGGCTGATGCGGCAATCGTCAACGCCTCGCCGCTCATTTTTCTGTCGAAAGCTGGGCTCATCCACCTACTGCGCGGTGTATCGCCTCAGGTGATGGTTCCCGAACCAGTCGCCATGGAGATAGGTCGTCGCGGCGTGGATGACGTTAGTCGGCGTCAATAAATAAGCTATTCAACCAGGCGGATGGCCGACGCGCTCAGCTTGCGTGTGCGAGAGGTGATCACCTTCGAGCCGCTATAGCGAGGAGGAACGCGTGGGGGCGCCGAAGGCCTGAATCAATCGCGACAGAATCAAGCGCGACAGAATCAAGCGCGACAGAATCAAGCGCGACAGAATCAAGCGCGCCGCCTTCACTTATCGAAAATACGGCATGCTGGAAGGTCAAGTACGAGAACAACGAGAACAACGAGTCGGAAACGAGGGGGGAAACGAGGGGGCATTCTGCCTCGTCCGATGTCTGGCTGTGTTGCTGCCAGCGCCACGCGTCGGAACACATTCGCTCCAACCCGCGTTTGGTTTTCCAGCCCAGCAGCTCGTGGGCCAGGCTTGGGTCGGCCCAGCACTGGGCGATATCGCCGGCACGGCGGGGGGCGACCTTGTAGGGGATGGGGCGGCCGCTGGCTTGCTCGAAGGCCTTTACCATGTTGAGGACGGAATAGCCGTGGCCGGTGCTCAGATTGACGGTGAGCAGACCCCCTTGCGTGTCGAGGTAATCCAGTGCCGCGACATGGCCTTCGGCGAGATCGGCGACGTGGATGTAGTCGCGCACCCCGGTGCCATCGGGCGTGGGGTAGTCGTTTCCCCAGACGTGTTGAGAAATTCGCGTTTGCCGACGGCCACCTGGGCGACGAAGGGCATCAGCTTGTTGGGGATGCCTTGCGGGTCTTCGCCGATCAGTCCGGATTCGTGGGCACCGACGGAGTTGAAGTAGCGCAGCCGACCAATGCGCCAGTCCGGTTCGGCACGCTGCAGGTCGGCGAGGATGTCTTCGATGATGAGCTTGCTGCGGCCGTAGGGGTTGGTGGCCGAACGGGGGAAGTCTTCCCGGATCGGCACGCTGGCGGGGTCGCCATAGACGGTGGCGGAGGAGGAAAAGACCAAGGTCTTGACCTTCGCCTTTTGCATCGCCGCCAGCAATTGGAGTGTGCCGTGGATATTGTTGTCGTAATACTCAAGCGGCTTTTCAACGGATTCACCGACGGCTTTGAGGCCGGCGAAGTGGATTACGGCTGAGATGTTGTGATTGGCAAACACTGGGTCAAACACTGGGTCAAACACTGGGTCAAACACTGGGTCCAACGCTTGGTCAAGCAAAGCCGCGTCGCGGATATCGCCTTCGATGAAGCCGGGGCGCTTGCCGATGAGGGTCTCCAGCCGATTGAGGACAGCAACGCGGCTGTTGCACAGCTTGTCGAGGATCAGCAGCTCATGCCTTGGCCTGCGCGAGGGCCACGCAGATGTGCGAGCCGCTGTAGCCGGTGCCGCCGGT
>JBCKLP010000114.1:0-7946 GCA_038903735.1 Burkholderiales bacterium
GCGCATTGTATCTCACCCGGGAGACCAGGTGGTTGTCCTGATCGAGCAAACCGTTGATGATTTTGCGAGCCGCGTAGTAGGCATCTGCCACGAAGTAGAACGGCTCCTTGATCGCGACGATTTCGATGAGCGCGAGCATTTTGTCGAGCAAGGTACGCCGATCGCGATTGGACCACACCAGACCTTCGTGAATGCGCACCGCCAGTGGTACCGCGAAGACACTCTGAGCGGCCTGTACGAGCAGGCTCACCGCCTGCAAGGAGTGGCCCATGATGTATTCGGGTTTGGTGTTCGAATCTGACTGCTGATGCAGTAGCTTCACGCCGGGCATTTTCTTGCCGCACTTGGGTATTTTGATGCCATCCCTGGTAGTCAATTCGAGGCCGGCGTCAACAATATAGAAAAGCAAAAACCACCAAAGGGGTATAGTTATACACAGCTGGCTGCAGTCAGGACAGCAAAAGCCCTTGGTCAAAATTCAACCGGCGCCAACATTCCTATCCTCCTAGCGGGCTTACTCATTGCAAGGAGCACCTCAAATGCAATACCGACGATTAGGCCGCAGCGGTCTGCAGGTCAGCGAACTCTCACTGGGTTCCTGGGTGACCTATCACGACCAGGTCGATACCAAATCCGCCACTGAAATGCTGGCCGCCGCCTACGACGCAGGCATCAACTTCTTTGATAACGCCGAAATCTATGCTAGAGGCCAAAGCGAAATTATCATGGGCGAGGCATTTAAGGCACTGAATTGGCCACGCCTCAATTACGTGGTCTCGACCAAATTCTTCTGGGGCCTGGACCGCGAAAGCATTGGTGTGAACCGGCGCGACACACTGAACCGCAAGTACCTGATGCAGGCCATTGACGGCTCGCTCAAGCGCATGCAGCTCGATTTCATTGATTTGATCTACTGCCATCGCCCTGATCCGCACACCCCGGTGGAGGAAACGGTCTGGGCGATGAGCGACATCATCAGTCAGGGCAAGGCCTTGTATTGGGGCACCAGCGAATGGAGCGCCGAGGACATCCGCACGGCCTATGAGATTGCCGAACGCCACCATCTGCACAAACCGGTGATGGAGCAGCCGCAATACAACCTGTTCCATCGGCAACGTGTCGAGCAGGACTACGCCCGGCTTTATGAGGACATGAACCTGGGCCTGACCACCTGGAGTCCGCTCGCATCGGGCCTGCTCACCGGCAAATACCAGACCGGCGTGCCCGAAGGCAGCCGAGGCGCATTGAAGGACATGGCCTTCTTGCTCGGTGACCTGACCGATCCGGAAAAAAATATCGCCGTCGGCAAACTGGCCACGATCGCCGCCGAGTTGGGCGGCAACGTGGCCCAGCTGGCGATTGCCTGGGTCAACCGCAATCCGCGCGTCAGCACGGTGATTCTGGGTGCCAGCAAGTTGAGCCAACTTCAAGATAACCTGGGCGCCCTGCAGATCACACCCAAGCTTACGCCCGAGGTTCTGGAGCGCATCGACGCCATCGCCAAACCCCTGGCTGCTTGAACCCATGAAAACGGCAGCCGAACCTGCCGTTCATGCATGAAATAGGCCTCTAGCCTGGATTTCCACGGAAGGTAATTCCGCTAAGAATTTGATGCCTTGAGCAGCAAATTGGCGTGCCCGGTCAAGCGAGCATGCGAAGGGTTGCGCCGTTCCACCAGGGCACCTTTACCGGTGAATCGAGGATGCCGGAGTCGATGATGATGGGAAGATGGGCACGACGATGGAAGCGCACCGTCACTTCAGAGGGTCCCACGGTGACGGTGGCGGGCATGTTGATCAGGTCGCGGAAGATGTGGCCCGCTTGGGCATCAGCGTAACCGCGCATTTTATGTGCCAGCTGCCGATAAAGTCCGCTGGCGATGACCAGGAGTGCCATGTCGAAGTCCACTTTAATGCCGACCGACGAGGAGAGCGCGTTCATGTGGAAGAATCGGACCGCGTCGGACAGAGCGTTCTCGATGAGCATGCGCTTGGCGTAGCGGGTGATGACATTCTTTGCGCTCTTGGTGTCGTTGGTCAGCAAGATGGTTGCTTCTTCGTGTCCAAGATTGGTGATGAACAGCTGACGAAAGTTGCGCTCCGCGATCCGCACGGACTGCTCGTAGACCTTGGGGAAGCGGTACTTACGAGTGGGCACATCGAGTTCGACCTCGCGAAATGCGGAGGCGGGCAGAAGGGCGATCTCCTTTTTGAGCGCGGGAGATCGCGCTCGCAGTGTCATGAAGGTGATGCCCATTTTGTCCAGACGCGCCAGATTGGCCAGCGTCGTCAGCTTTGAGTCAAAGACGAGGTGGCGCGGAAGCTCACCGTGGACGCGCTTCCAGAAGGCGATGAATTTGAAGATCTCCTCGGACTCCTCGCCCTTGCGCAGGTCGGCATTGGAGTAGCAAAAGGCGCGCCCGTCCATATCTTGGGCGAGAAAGGTGAGCACGCTCTTTTGGCGTCGGCTGCGCATTGCGACGAAGTGGCACTGAACGAGCGGGTGCTCGCCGTAGTAGGGGATGGAGTGGAAGTCCAGGTTAAAGGACTCGCCTTTGAACAGCCCGCTGCTCTCGATCTGCTTGTGGTGGGCCGCCTGGAGGTCGACGATCTGCTGGTGCCCCACACGAGAGGCGTATTCGGACAAGAAGCTGCGCTTGGGGATAACGTTCAGACCCGCGAGAAGGCTCAGGCCCTCGTCGGCGACGTGGGGCATGACGTGACTGCGGCGTTCGATGGACCAGAGTTTGAGGACCAACATCGAGCGCAGTGCATGGCTGGCGGGGATCATCTTCGAGCCGGGGAGCGCTGCGGACTGGGCGAGCTTGTCCAGAGCAATAGCCACCAGGCCAGGAACAAACAGGAATAGGCCGCCGCAGGCCGTCTCGAAGCGGCGCGGGGCGAGCGAGAGTTGGCGCACGTCGGCGGCGGCTTCGATGGTGGGGCGAGGCCGCTCAGGGCGTTCCTCATCGAGCCGGCGCGGCAGGGGGGCGAACCCCTTGGCCTTGAGAACCTCGCGCACGGCGGTGGGGCTGAGGCCCAGGTTGCGAGACTTGAGGATTTCGCTGATCTCGTAGACGGAGTGGTTGCGCTTGCGCAGCTCGACGATCAGGTCGCGAGCGGCTGACTTCTTCGGTTGGGAGCGCGGGCCTGGCTGGGGTGAGACGAAGAAGGCGGGCGTCGGCTCCCGGCGAAATCGATGGCACATCACTTGAAACGATCCCGGGGTGTAGCCAAAAGCGCGGGCTGCCTGCGCGGAGGGGAGTTCTTGGGCGAAGTAAGCCCGCAGGGCCTCGTACTGGCGCTGCTTCGGGGAGCTGGGCTCGAGGAAGAAGCGCTTGCAAGTGCTTATACTCTTTGGTGCTCCGATAGGCATATCCGGATAGTGCTCCTAATAATATTAATCGTCAATCGCAATTCACGTGTTTTAGCGGTTTCTCAAGAAAACTCTCCATTTCACTATAAAGATACCGAGATTCGCCTGCGCGCCATGAGGATGATCGGATAAGTCAACGCGCCACGAATTACTTATGATGGCTGTCTAAACTACCATATCAGCGCACCATACAAACTCAGCGCTCAGTCGGAATCTGTCGGAACTTGCTTAGGCTTTGGCCGGGCAGCGAAAGCCAGAGAATTGGGTGCTCGCCGACCCGAGCTACGAGGTAACGGCGGCTGCCGACACGACACTCGCAGCCCACGCTTCAACCGCGCCGGCGAGGAGGCCAACCGGAGACCGATCCCGGTCAGTTCTTAGGTGAATTCGGCTCCGTGGAAATCCAGGCTAGACCCGCATCGCAGGCACGCAGCGCGGCGGCAGAGATCACCCGCGCCGAGGTGGAGGACTTTCTCTACGCCGAAGCCGCCCTGCTGGACGCCTGGGCGCTGGATGATTGGCTGACGCTGCTGACCGATGAAACCATTTACCGCGTCCCGCCCAACGACCGGCCGGACAATGATGCCAAGGACACGCTCTTCACCATCGCCGATGACATCCATCGCATCCGCGCCCGGGTGACGCGACTGAAGGACAAAAATGCGCATGCCGAGTATCCGCTGTCGCGCACCCGGCGCATGATTGCCAATGTGCGCATCACCGGCGCGCAAGGCTCGGAGTTGAACGCAGAATCCAATTTCGTGGTGTTTCGCTTCCGCCGTGGCGGCGATATCCGCGAATACGTGGGCCGTTACCGGCACCGGCTGCGGCTGGTGGATGGCAAGCTGAAGATCGTCCGCCGCGAGGCGATCATCGATGCCATGGAACTGGGCGCACTGGGGCTGGTCAGCTTCATACTTTAAGCGGCGCGACAGGCCTGGCGGGCCCGCAACCCATCGTTTAGACCCATTACGATATTGATTTGTTGACTTCAGCTACGCCAGTCCTGCGTCTATTTTTTAATAGTCAAATATTATTCCGCCGCTTCCCTGCCTGCACGCGCCGCCACTCATCCCGGCGCGGAATTCTCGATGAACTGCCTTACCGCGTCCTTCAGGGCCGGCATCACCTCACTCGCGAACAGTTCCATCGAGCGCATGGCATTCTCAGGTGTGAATGGCGATCCAAATCCGCGTAAATATGGCGACGTCGTGAAATTGGCGGAACTTGTGTCGATATTTTTCGGTGCTGTCGAATTCGGGTTTCGGGTGCAGGGCTGAACTGCCACACAGGCTGCGCCCAGCCGCGCTACTCCACCTCTGCGTCTGCGGGTCGGGTGGTTCGCGTCCAGGCCGCGCTTCGCTCCCGTACTCCGCTCGCCCGTACTCCGTTATTACCCTGCGCTTTCATCCTCCATCCCCTATGAGTGTAAACGGCGCCCAGAACATCGGGTGGGCATAGGTGTATAGGGTGCGGCCGGAGGCGTCCCGCGCTGCACCGTTGTCGATCAGGTGCAACAGGGTCTCGCGCAGCGCCTGGCCGCGCGTCAGCAAGGCATTCTTGCGCTGACGGCGGAATAGATCCGTGGTGATCAGCCGCGCGCTTACCGTTTCCACCGGCCAGTTCGACACCAGCAGTGCCCGCGCGCCGGCGTAGAAAAACGCTCGGCCCAGGCCGGACACCGCTTCGCTGCCGGCGCCGTTGCCGGCCGCGGTGTTGCATGCCGAGAGCACCACCCAGTCGGCGGCGAGCTTCAGGCCGAGCACTTCGTCCAGCGTCAGCAGGCCATCGACATCCTTTTCCCCGGTTATCTCGGGATTGGAAAGCGCCAGCGCCGGTTGGGTGAGACCGTCGAGATCGCCGGGTGACAATCCATGCGTGGCAAACATAATTACGCGGTACTCATCGAGTTTGCGCTCCTTGACGTTGGTTTCCGAAGCATCGATGCCAAGCAGTAGGTCATCGCTTTGCGCATTGAGGATGGCGGCGATCTCGCGCAGCTCGAGCGCGGTGTCCGGCAGCGGCGGCAGGCGGCTGATTCCGGAAGCGGCGCCAGGGCCGGGTTGATCTTCGCGGGCGGCAATTGTCAGGTTTCGCAACGGCAGGCCGCGTTGCGTCTCGGGCGCGGCGGGCGCTTGCGCGCTGAAGCGGGGGTCGCCGAAACCCAGGAAAGCGCGGCGTGCTGTCGCGGAAGCCGGCGATCCCGGGCGCAGCGCCGCGAGCGCGCTTGCCGAGGGCAACTGCGAGATGGCGACCCGGCGGATCAGCCATGGGACCTTGCGATAGCCCTCGAAGCTTGCGCTGTGAGCGTTGGCCGTGGGCGCGGTTGGCAGCAACGCAAACGGCAGTTGTCCGAGCGCGCCGTGCGGGACGACGATCAAAGTGTCGGCCTGGCTCCAGACTGCCTCGAGCGGCTTGAGCAGTTTTTGATAGAGGGAATACGCCGTGCCGGTGTCGAATGCCGGGAAGGCCGCAAGAGGGACGTCACCGACATCCAGCGCCGAGCGCAGCTTTTTCACGATAGCAGTGACTTCGCTGGAACCGAGCGGGGCCACGGCGAACCGAATGGCGCCCGTCTTCGGTATCGCCCAGACGTAGGTGCGGTCGTGGGCGGTATAGATCGACAGCACCACTTCGCCGCGCCTGAGCAGCTTCTGCAACTCGGCAGTGCCTGTGGCGCGAGGTTCGATCAGCTGCGCATACCTCGGAAACCGGGCGGCAATTTCCTTGCGGAGCGCGTCGCGTTCGCGCGTTACGGCATCGATTTCACGGCGGATGCCGGCAATCAGGTTCAGCGGCGGCTGCGCGCGCGCCCGGGTGAGCAACTCCTCGACAATCCGGCTGCGCGCCGCCTGCTGATTGCCCAGGTCCTGCTCGCGCCGGGCGATGCTCGCCAGCTCGGGGTCGGCGATCCTGGCTCTTGTGCTTGCGAGCGCAAGTGCGCGCTGGACCGTGGATGCTCGCGCCACATCGGCAAGCCGGAACATCTCCGCGACAGCCGGAACATCTCCGCGATGGCCTTGGCGTTTCCTGTTTCGGCGTCGTGTGCGGCCGCTTCGAGGTAACCCTCGATGATCCAGTTGGAGATGGTCTCGAGCAGAAGATCGGCACGGTCGGTGGCACGGCGGCTCTGGCGCGCGCTGATGAGACCCGGCATGGTGATGGCGAACAGCGCATTCGCTTCGCTGGCGCGCCCCGCACGCAGCAGCGCATAGGCGTACATGCCCGCGCGCTCGCGCGTGGCGTAGATCCCAGGGGAGCGGCGCAGGGCAGCTTCGTAGTGCGCACGCAGCATCGGCACGGCCGCAGTGGCGCGGCCAGCGCGAATCATTGCGTATCCCCAGACCACCGAACCGCCGTTGCCGGCCGTCAGAATCTGTGCGCGACGCGAAAAGGCCGCCGCTGCCGGCTCGAAGCGCTCGGCCAGCACCTGCGACCAGCCCACCAGCAACAGCGCGTTCGCCAGCGTGTTCGTCGATTTCGCGGCCTCGCGCCGCTCGAGCGTCCTCAGCGCCGCAGTGGCGTGATGCAGTGCGTCTTCAAACCGCCCCTGCCGCAGTTGCGCATTGGCGAGGGCCAAAGCGAATCTGGCGCTGGGCAGCGAGCGCGCGCCGGTTTCGCGTGCCGAACGCGCCAGCGTGTCGCGATAAATCCACTCGCTCTCGGCCATCCTGCCCTGGCGAACCATGGCGCTCGCAAGTTGCGAATCGATCAGGTTGCGCCAGTAGCGCAGGTTCGCACTGGATTTGCCGCCCGTCGCTTCGGCCAATTTGCGCAGCGCCGATGCTGCAAGCCGTGCTTCGGCTTCGCCCTCGCGGTATTTTCCCTGCGCCAAAAGCAGCGCGTTGCGCGTCGAGTGCAGGCGCGCTTGAGCGAGCAGAGCGTTTTCGCTATCGCCAAGTTGCCGAAACAGGGATTCCGCATAGGCCATCCATTTATCGGCGGTCCGGGTATCGGCGATGTCGGCGGCATAGACCGCCAGGGTGGCGGCCTGCGCTAGTTTTTCTTCGGGATTGAGATCCGTCCCAAGAAACTCTTCTCTGATCCGGCGTGCAGCATCGCGGTCGCCCGTCGAGAGTAGCGCACCGGCAAGCTGGTTGAGTACATTGGAATCCTTGCCATCGGTTACGGCGTGCGCGCGTCGCAATTCGGCGATCTGCGTCTTGATGTTGCCGCGGCGGCGGGCTGTTTCCGCTCGGGACAGATACTCTTTTGTTTGCGCTGCATAGGTTGTTGATGCCTTGGGAGTAGCAGCGGATAAGGATAAATCGCCACCGGATCCGGTTTCGGCTTCAGGTTCCTCAGGTTCGAGGTCGACCTGCGGGTACGCATGGTAAGGACAGGCAGCAAGTGTCAGCGCAATCAACAGGCGGCAGACTTTCAGACTCATAAGCTGGCGCATTCGAGGCTAACGCTTTTTCGACTGTTTCCGTGAAATTCTTGCAGGAAGCGGTTCCGCGACAATAGGCGTATTGCCTACAGCTTGGTTCTCCATAGTAGGTGAAATCGCGTCCTCGTAATTCATTCCTGGCAAGCTCAAGGGTCCGCTTGCAAATCGTGAAGTCAGTGAC
>JBCKLP010000115.1:0-7933 GCA_038903735.1 Burkholderiales bacterium
CCGCATCTTGTTCGATCAAATGCTGGGGCGTGCCACGCGCATGTGCGACGAAATTGAAAAAGAAGCTTTTCGTGTCTTCGATGCAGTGAATATATTCGCGGCGTTGAAGGACATGACTGCCATGCAGCCGGTTGTGGTTGATCCCAAGATCAGCTTTACTCAACTGGCGCAGGAGCTGGTCTCGGTGGGTGACGAAACGGCTCGCCAATTTGTGCGCGATCAGTTTCTGGCCAAGCTGCAAAGCAAAAAACGCCACCTTTCTGAGAAATCCGCGCGTGACTTTGAAACCAAAGCAGGCATGAAGCCGGAAGAGTTCATCAAGAAACTGAAGGCCATGCCCATCAACGAAGTGGCGGCCTGGTTTACCCAAAATCCCGATCTCGGCGAGATTCTTGATCGCAAGGGCGATGGTAGCGCACAGCCTGTTCTGATCTCAGAGCACGAAGACAAGCTACTTTCTTCCGAGCGTGGCTATGGCAACGCCAAAAAACCTGAGGATTACATCAAAGAATTTTCCTCCTTCATCAAGAGCCACAGCAACGACATACCCGCGCTGATGACAGTACTCACCCGCCCGCGTGAATTGACCCGCAAGCAACTGCGAGAGCTGGTGCTGGAGCTGGACAAAGCCGGATACAGCGAAACCAATCTGGCTACCGCTTGGCGCGCGATGACCAATCAAGACATCGCTGCGCGCATCGTGGGTTACATTCGCCAAGCCGCTATCGGTGATGCGCTCGTGCCCTATAGCGAACGAGTCGAACATGCGCTGCAAAAAATACTGGCATCGCATAGTTGGTCAGGCCCGCAGCGCGACTGGCTGAAAAGAATCGCAGCACAAACCAAAGCCAACTTACTGGTGGATCACGCCGCACTGGATGATCCAGATCTCATTTTCAAGCGAGAAGGTGGCGGCTTTACCCGACTCGACAGAATTTTTAACGGACAACTTCAGCAAGTGCTGGAAACCTTCAATGAATCCATCTGGAAAGATGGCGAGGCCAATGCGGCCTGACACAATCGGAAATAATCAATATGACCACAAGCGACATCGTCGGCAAACTCTGGAATCTCTGTAACGTACTTAAGGACGACGGCGTTACCTATCACCAATACGTTACCGAGCTGACCTATCTGCTGTTCCTCAAGATGGCCGAGGAAACAGGTACCGAAGGCCAGTTGCCAGAAGGGTATCGCTGGAGTGATTTGGAAGCGAAGACTGCACCAGAGCGCCTTGAGTTTTATAAAATGCTGCTGATTTACCTTGGCGGCCATGGCTCAACGCTAGCCAAGGAAATCTTTGCCAACGCCAGTTCCTTTGTCAAAAAGCCCGCCACACTTTCCACACTGGTCACCGAAATCGACAAGCTCGATTGGTACAGCGCCCGTGAGGAAGGGTTGGGCAATCTATACGAAGGTTTGCTGGAAAAGAACGCCAACGAGAAGAAGTCCGGTGCAGGCCAATATTTCACCCCGCGTGTGTTGATCGACAGCATGGTGAGGCTTATGAAGCCAGAGCTGAAGGACATCATTCAAGACCCGGCAGCAGGTACGGGCGGCTTCCTGATTGCCGCCAACCACTACCTGCGCGAACACACCAACCCGGATGGCTGGACCGAAGCGCAGCAAAAGAAATACCGCAACAGTACCTTCTACGGCTTGGAGCATGTGCAGGACACCCACCGCCTGGCGCTGATGAATCTGATGCTGCACGGCATCGATATTGGCATCCGCTACGGCGACACCCTCAGCCCGGAAGGCGCAGCGCTGCCCAAGGCCACGCTGATCCTGACCAACCCGCCCTTCGGCACCAAGAAAGGCGGCGGCCTGCCCAGCCGGGACGATTTTACTTTCCCTACCAGCAACAAACAGTTCGCCTTCTTGCAGCACATCTACCGTGGCCTCAAACCCGGCGGACGCGCCGCCGTGGTGCTGCCCGACAACGTGCTATTCGAAAGCAATGTCGGCACCGACATTCGCCGCGACCTGATGGAAAAGTGCAACCTGCACACCATTCTGCGCCTGCCCACCGGCATCTTCTATGCACAGGGCGTGAAGACCAACGTGCTGTTCTTTACCCGTGGCGTTTCTGACAAGGGCAACACCAAAGAAGTGTGGGTCTACGACCTGCGCGCCAACATGCCGCAATTCGGCAAACGCACCGTGTTGACCCCCGAGCATTTCCATCCGTTCGAGCAAGCCTGCGGCGATGATCCGCTGGGCATGCACCTGAACAAACGCAAGGATACCGGCGACACCGGACGCTTCCGCCGCTACACCCGCGACCAAATCGCCGCCCGTGGCGACAGCCTGGATATTGCCTGGCTCAAGGACGACAGCGACACCGCTAACGACGATCTGCCGGAACCCAGCGTGCTGGCGCGTGAGGCGATGGACGAACTCGAAGGCGCACTGCTGGAATTGCGCGGGATATTGGAAGAATTGGGCGAAGAGGTGGATGAGGTGGAGGCGTGAGCAAACTTCCTGGTGGTTGGGAATTCACTCCTCTTTCTAACGTAGCTTCCGTACAGAGTGGCATCGGGTTTCCGATTCATTACCAAGGTGAAAAATTCGGAGACCTTGGATTCTTTAAGGTTGGGGATATATCGCGTGCTGTAGCAAAGTTTGGCGGGCAACTAAAAGAGGCGCAGCATTATGTTTCTTATGAGGTTTCCTCTGAACTAAAAGGAAAACCTATTCCAATAGGGACAACGGTATTTGCGAAGATCGGAGAAGCTATTCGCTTAAATCGGAGAGCCTTCGTCGTGGCGGAATGCCTCATTGACAACAACGTCATGGCTGTCAAGGCATTTGAACCTTGCTCTGATCTATTTCTCTTCCGATTTATGCAGACACAAGACATTTCCGAGTTGGCCAGATCGACTACGGTACCTTCTTTGCGAAAGGGGGACATTGAGGGATTGCTGATCCCGCTCGCCCCCCTCAACGAACAAAAACGCATCGCCGACAAACTCGATGCAGTTCTCGCGCGGGTGGATGCTTGCCGCGACCGCCTCGACCGCGTACCCGCCATCCTCAAACGCTTCCGTCAATCTGTCCTCGCTGCCGCAACATCGGGAAAGTTGACGGAGGAGTGGCGAGATGAGCATAGCTGTTGTGAACAGTGGCTTCAAACAGATATTCAGTCGGTCGCAAAAGTCGGTACGGGTTCTACGCCATTGCGCTCGAATTCTGCATTCTTTGCGTCTCAAGGTACACCTTGGATAACGAGCGCGGCGACTTCGCAGTCGGTCGTTCTTTCGGCGGAAGAGTTCGTGACTGATGCTGCAATTGCTGCGCACAGACTGAAAAGATTTCCTGCCGGAACACTACTTGTCGCGATGTATGGGGAAGGTAAAACACGCGGACAAGTGACTGAGTTGGGGCTTGATGCGACTATCAACCAAGCCTGTGCGGCTATAATCGTGGATGAAAGCCTTGCTCTGAAAAACTTCGTAAAATTCGCTTTGCAAGCCAACTATTTTGAAATGCGTGAGTTGGCAGAGGGAGGGAATCAGCCCAGTCTTAATCTCTCAAAAATCAAAGAATTTCCTCTCCGGCTTCCTCCGCTGGAAGAGCAAACCGAAATCGTCCGCCGCGTCGAATCCCTCTTCGCCTACGCCGACCGTCTCGAAGGGCGTTACGCCAGCGCCCGCGCCCAGACCAAGCGCCTCACTCCCGCGCTGCTCGCCAAAGCCTTTCGCGGCGAACTGGTGCCGCAAGATCCGAACGATGAACCCGCAAGCCAACTGCTGGTGCGCATCCACGCGGCTCGCGCTGAAAACGAAACATCAAAACTCAAACGTGGCCGCAAGCCTGCCGCCGTGGGATGAAGCAGAGACTGCCACAGAGATGTTGGCGATAAATATGAAGCAAGGTGGACAAAATGGCAAAAGCTGAAGCATCCGTAGAAGAACTGGTTGGAATGATTGAACGTGGCGAATTGCGCCTGCCGGAGATGCAGCGCCGCTATGTCTGGCGATCAACCCGGGTGCGTGATCTGCTCGACTCGCTTTACCGGGGGTATCCTTCTGGTGTGATTCTGTTGTGGGAGACCGACGAGGCTGTGCCACTTCAAGATTTTGCCATCGAACAGCAAATAAACCCTTACCAAAGCACACGCCTGTTGCTCGACGGCCAACAGCGCCTTACATCACTGTCGGCGGTGATCCGTGGTGGACAAGTGAATGTACGCGGGCGTCAGCGGCCAATCGAATTGCTCTTCAATCTGGAGCACCCTGATCAATTGTCAGTAGTGACAGAGGTTGACGAGGACGGTGGCGATGGTGAAGACGATGATGAGCGTACTGACGAAGAGGCAGATTCCAGTGAGGATGAACTACAAAAGCGTGTTGACCGTATGGCCTTTGTGGTGGCCACTCGAAAACTGGAACAGTTGCCACAGTGGGTAAAGGTAACAGAGGTATTTAAGACAGATAACGATGCGCAATTTCTCAGGCGAGCCGGTATCACCAGCTTTGAAGATTCCAAGTATGAGAAGTATAGCCAGCGACTTGCCCAGTTGCGCGGTGTCCGCAAGTATGTGTACCGCATGGACGTATTGGAAAGGCGTCTTTCCTACGACGAGGTTACGGAAATATTTGTTCGCGTAAATTCCCTTGGTGCCAAGCTACGCAGTTCCGATCTGGCTCTGGCGCTGATCACCGCCAAATGGCGTGGCGCGCTCAAGATTTTTCAGGAATTTCAGTCTCAGTGTGTCAGGGCGGGTTTCGACCTTGATCTTGGTCTGTATCTGAAAAATATGATTGCGTTTGGCACTGGGCAATCACGTTTTCTAACTGTTCGTAATCTTTCACTTGAGCGCTTGCAGCAGGCTTGGAAGGAGAGCGTGCCGGGGATGCAATTTGCGCTGAATTTCTTGAAGAACAATGCGGGTATCGACGGCCCGGCGTTATTGTCGTCGCCCTTTCTACTTGTGACTTTGGGTTACTACGCGCACAAACGGAATTATCAGATTACGGAAGATGAATCGCGGCGATTGCGATATTGGGTTCTCGCAGCAAACGCGAAAGGTCGTTATTCACGGGGTTCCAGTGAAACACTACTTGACCAGGATTTAGCAACACTGCGTCAGGATGGGGGCGCTGAAGAGTTGATAGACCGCTTGCGGCTCCAGGTAGGCCGCTTGGATATTTCTGCCGGAGAACTTGAAGGTCGTAATCAGCGCAGTGCACTCTTCAAAACCATGTTCCTCGCGTTTCGCGCCGCTGGCGCCAAAGACTGGCGTTCAAACTTGACCATTGCCCTGGATCACGAGGGCGCACACCATCGCCTCCAGTTTCATCACATATTTCCGAAGGCGGTGCTAAAAAGTGCTTACACGTCACGCGAGGCCGATGACATTGCCAACTTGTGCTTTATCAGCGGAAAAACCAATCGCCAGATTAGCGATAAGGAGCCCAGTCAATATTTGCCGCCGATGATCGAGAAGGCAGGGGATGCTGCATTCGAGAAGCAATGTATTCCGACAGCGCAGGTGCTGCTAGGTGTGGAAAGTTATAAGGAATTTCTTCGCAGTCGGCGTGAATTGATAGTGAAGCGACTCAATGATTTTCTTTCTGAATAATACTCACGCTTTTTTTGTGCAGCGGAATCACCTCCGCCCCAGCCTTGAGCTTGTCCAGAAATAACATGACCTTCCCGATTATCAATGTTCCATCAGACGCGTCCACCCAGCTTGAGCAACTGGGCACCAAGGCGAAGTTCTGGTATTGGGCAGATGATAAACGGCGCATGTTGTTCAAAGAGGGCCGACCGGGCACTGGTGAGAACTGGTCGGAGAAAGTTTGTTGCGAAATCGCCCGCCAGTTGGGTCTGCCCCATGCGGAGTATGACTTAGCTCTATGGCGCAACCAGAAAGGAGTGGCATCGCCATCTTTGGTTCCTGAGGGGAATCGGTTGATCCTCGGCAATGAACTGCTTGCAAGATTCTTTGAACAATATGAGGCGACTGTCAGGTACCGCGCCCGCCAACACACTCTGCGCAGAGTGGTTGCAGTTCTGCAGAACCCATCTATCGAGGTGCCTATCGGCTGGCATCACCCACCAGAGATAGCAAGTGCGGTCAGCGTATTCGTAGGCTATCTGTTGCTTGATGCTTTGGTCGGCAACCAAGACAGGCACCACGAGAACTGGGGGCTGATTATTGCCACAGGGCGCGGCCTGACTCTCGCCCCCACATTCGATCATGCATCGAGTCTTGGTCGGAACGAGACGGATGAGAACAGGATTGAACGCTTGACCACGAAGGACAAGGGACATTCTATGGAAGCATATGTCGCAAGGGCACGGTCCGGCCTTTATGAAACCCATACCAGCACAAGGTCCATGACGACCTTGGACGCCTTCCTGGAAGGTGCTAGTATTGACAAAAATTCGGGGCGGTACTGGCTAGAACGCTTGACGGCGCTTCAGCCCCACGTTTTTCGAGAGATGCTTGATCAGATTCCAGACGACTGGATCAGCCCGGCAGCAAGAGATTTCGCGTTTGCGATGCTGGAAATCAACAGGCATCGCCTTATTTCAGAGAGTAAATTATTCACATGAAGGCATTATTTGTCGCATACCAGGATGCAGCTTCACGTAGCTGGGCGCCGGTTGGCCGGTTGACTCGCGAGGGGGGGCAGTATCATTTCGTCTATACGTGTGGTGCGAAGGATATCCCTAATTTTGTGCCATTCGGTCGAATGACTGAACTGGATGCAGAGTATGTCTCTGAAAAGCTTTTCCCCTTGTTTGCGAACCGCGTCCTGCCAAAATCCCGGCCTGAATACGCAGATTATCTGAGCTGGTTGGGTCTTGCGAAAGTCGGCCACGACGCATTGGATGAACTTGCCCGTACCGGTGGTCTACGCGCTACCGATACCTTGGAGCTGATCCCCTGTCCAGAACCAACAGCCGCAAATCAATATGAGGTTTTTTTCTTTTGCCGGGGATTGCGTCATTTGTCTGCGGAGAACCAACTCAGAGCCTCTCAACTTAAGAATGGCGAGCCAATCTATCTGATGCGAGACCTTCAAAATAATCACGATGAAATGGCATTGCTTCTGCGCACAGGTGACCCGGCAACGCTAGTGGGTTATGTGCCTTATTACTATTCGGCTGAATTCACGCATTTGATTGAATTGGTGGGGCAGAATGCCGTCAAGGTAACCGTCGAAAAAGTTAACCCCGAGGCACCTATTCAATATCGGCTGCTTTGCAAACTTTCGGCTCCTTGGCCTTCCCAGTTTGCACCTTGCAAGAATGGCCAGTATGAGGTTCTGTCGAGACCGGATAAGACAACGCCCCATTAGCATTATCTCGGCAGGCAATCCAAATCAATGGCGTCAATTTCTTAGCCACAGAGTGATGTAGGTACAGTTGTCGTAACAGGCAAACTATCTATGAAGTCTGCCAAAGTTACAAAATCCAAAAACCACGAGGGGCGAGTTTGTTGACGGAACCTTAATGCGACATCGCGATCATCGGCGGTGGCCCGGTCGGGGCTGCGCTGGCGCTGTCTTATGGCAGCCGACTGCTTTTGTTCCCGGAGGAGCCACGGCGCCACAGGGGTAAGCCACGGCTGACGACACGACCAGCAGAACACTGACACGCTGTTGCGGCGTCAGCCGACGACTGGTCCAACGTTCTGCGCCCAGTGTGGGAGCCTGTTTCCACCACCGGCGTATTGCGTGGCATCGGTGTTGCTGCGGACGACCGAGCGCACGCTGGCCCAGCGGCAGCGCGTGCTCGACGTGTCGCTCAACGGATTCCTTCCCGATGGAACGTTTGTCCCCCGGCCGCCGGTGCCCGAGGGGCTTCTCGTCGAGGGCTTTCGGTGCGCGGTGCTGGAGTGCCTCGTGCGCCGGCAGGCGCTGTCCGAAGAGTTGCGCAGCCGCATGCTCGGCTGGCGCCAGGAGGGAAGACAGGG
>JBCKLP010000116.1:0-7650 GCA_038903735.1 Burkholderiales bacterium
TGGGAGATGCACTGCCATTGCTGGAGGCTGAGCCACCGGCAGAGCCTGCGGCGGCGGGCAGCGGGATGGATTTTGATTTGAGTATGGACGATTCGCCTGCGCTGCCGGAATTGCCGGAAACTGCGCCTGCTGATGCTGGGCAGTCCGTAGACTTCGATATGTCGGCGCTCAGTCTCGATCTGGACTCGGGCAGCGAGGCCGCAGAAGCGCCGGCGAATATGGATGCGAAGTGGCAGGAAGTGGCCACCAAGCTCGATCTTGCCAAGGCTTATGACGAAATGGGCGACAAGGATGGCGCGCGGGATTTGCTCAATGAGGTGTTGAACGAGGGCGATGCCGCGCAAAAGCAGCAGGCAAGGACGATGATGGAGGCCATGGGCTGATCATCCCGATTCGCGGGCCTGCAATGTAAAACGGCGCCACGGGCGTCGTTTTACATTCCTGCTGACGCTCAATGCTTTGCGCGCAGCATTTCACTGGACGAGTTGATAACCGAGTGCAGGTTGCGCGCGAGATCGACAGCCGCGGTGACATCCATGCTGAGAGCATTCCTGACGTACTCCTTGACAGCCGGTGTCGCCGCCGCGGGCGCCTTGATCATGGCCTCGCACAGCGTCTTCAGCGCGCCATCCAGTTGAGCCTCGGGAACGATGTCACTGACAATTCCGAAAGTCAGTGCGCGCTGGGCGTCAACGATGGCGGCCGAATAGATCAGGTACATGAGCGCCTTGCGCGGCACACGGTCGACCAGCGCGGACATGGCCATGGTGGGCATGATGTTATGCCCCATTTCCGGAAACTGGAATTTGGCGTTGTCCGCGGCCAGTGTGATATCGCAGAGCGCCGCCAGTGCGCAGCCAAAGCCGATGGCGCGTCCCTGCACCACGCCGATGATCGGAATGGGCGAACGCCGGAACGCGCCATAGCACTGGAATACCGGCTCGTTGGCGCGCCGCAGTTCAAGCGCTTCGGGCTGCGTCGCCGGTTGCTGGCCCATGCCGGCCCGGCCCAGGCAGAAATCCTTGCCAGCCCCGCGCAGCACCACAAACTGGGAAGTGGCGGCAGCACCTTCCAGGATCTGCGCGAGTTCCACTGCCATATCATTGGACATGCCGTTGCCGGCATCCGGTCGATTGATGGTGACGTGCAGCACTGCGCCGTGCTGCTCGCTGAGAATATCTTTACTCATGGGGTTTCCTTGTGGTTTTCGGGAGGGAGAGTGCCGCTGCCGCATGCGCGCCAGCGCGAACGGGCAATATTGTGCGGGACGGGTCATTGTAGGGAGCAAGGTGGTTTTGTCAATCGCTCAGCCGGGGTCGCTCAGCCGGGGTCGAGGCGTCATTGTTGTTGGTATGGCGAAGGTATTGGACCGACAATAGGCGCAATACCCCTTGGCGGCATGGAAATCGGAATGGCAATGCGTATCGCAATCGGTGTGAGCTATGACGGACGCGGATTCGAGGGATGGCAATCGCAATCTTCGCGCAATACCGTCCAGGATCAACTCGAAAAGGCGCTTGCTCAGGTGGCTGCCGCGCCGGTGCGGATCAGCGGCGCCGGGCGCACTGATGCCGGCGTGCATGCGCTGGCTCAGGTCGCGCATTTTGACAGCGAGGCCGAGCGCCCACTGTCAGCGTGGGTGCGCGGGATCAACGCCCTGCTGCCCGATGCCATCGCCGTGCAATGGGCTGCGCCGGTTGCCGGGGACTTCAACGCGCGCTTTTCCGCCATAGCGCGCCGCTATGTGTATGTGCTCTATGTGCACCCGGTGCGGCCATCGCTGCTGGCAGGCAGGACCGGCTGGTACCACGCGGCACTCGATATCGAAGCCATGCGAGAGGCCTGCGCCTTGCTGGTCGGTGAGCACGACTTCTCCGCGTTCCGTTCCTCCCAATGCCAGGCGAAAACCCCGGTGCGGACTGTTTCACAGTTTGCTGTTCGCAGCGACGGTTGCTACGTTTATTTCGAAGTCACCGCGGATGCCTTCCTGCATCATATGGTGCGCAATATGGTGGGTGCGCTGTTGTATGTCGGCAAGGGCGCGCATCCGCCGCAATGGATGGCGGAACTACTCGCCTGTCGCGATCGCCGGCAGGCGCCGCCAACGATAGCCCCCGGCGGGCTGTATCTTGCCGGTGTGCGTTACGATGAGCGCTGGAAGCTGCCTCGGTTCCCACGTATGATGCCGCAGCTTGATCCCACCTGAGCCATGAGAACCCGAATCAAGATCTGCGGCATTACGCGCCCGGAGGATGCCCGCGCGGCCGCCGGGCACGGCGCCGATGCCATCGGCTTCATCCAATGGAGAAAAAGTCCGCGATTCATCGAACCCGTGGCTGCCGGCGCGATTGCGCGTAATCTGCCGCCGCTGGTGACGCCTGTCGCGGTGTTCGTCAATCCCTCGCGCGGGGAGGTGGAGGCTGTTTTACAGGCCATTCCCGCGGCTACCTTGCAGTTCCATGGCGAGGAGGAGGCGGTGTTCTGCGCTTCCTTCAATCGCCCGTGGATCAAGTCGGCGGGGGCGAAGCCGGGCAGGGATTTGGTAAAATACTTCGCGGAATTCGAGACAGCGTCGGCCTGGCTGGTCGATAAATTCAACGAGCAACTCTACGGCGGCACCGGTAGCCGGTTTGACTGGACTCTGGTGCCCCGGAATCCGGCCAGGCCCCTGATCCTTTCTGGGGGCCTCGGGCCGGAAAACATCGACGAGGCCATTCACGCCGTGCAACCTTACGCCGTGGATGTTTCAAGCAGCGTGGAAACCGCCAAGGGCATCAAGGACGCCGGGAAAATTGCGGCATTTATTGCAGAGGTGAGGCGTGCAGATCAACGATCTTCCAGGTGAACTCCCCGACCAGCGCGGCCACTTCGGCATCTATGGCGGCGTGTTCGTTGCCGAGACACTGGTGCATGCGCTCGATGAACTGAAAGCGGCCTACGAGCATTACCGCAGCGATCCGGAGTTCGTCAACGAGTTCCATTACGAACTGGAGCATTACGTCGGCCGCCCGAGTCCGGTGTATCACGCCAAGCGCTGGTCAGGCCTGCTGGGCGGCGCGCAGATTTACCTGAAGCGCGAGGACCTGAATCATACCGGCGCGCACAAAATCAACAACACCATCGGCCAGGCCTTGCTGGCCCGGCGCATGGGCAAGCCGCGCGTGATCGCCGAAACCGGGGCCGGCCAGCACGGCGTGGCGACGGCCACGATTGCCACCCGCTATGGCATGGAATGCGTGGTGTACATGGGTTCGGAGGACATCCGCCGCCAGGCAGCCAACGTCTATCGCATGAAACTGCTGGGCGCCACGGTGGTGCCGGTGGAGTCCGGCTCCAAGACACTGAAGGATGCGCTCAACGAGGCGATGCGCGACTGGGTTACCAATGTGCACAACACCTTTTATATCATTGGAACCGTGGCAGGCCCGCATCCCTACCCGATGATGGTCCGGGATTTTCAATCTGTGATCGGTCGGGAATGCCGCGAGCAGGTACCGAAAATGGCGGGACGCCAGCCCGACGCGGTCATCGCCTGCGTCGGCGGCGGCTCGAACGCCATCGGCATTTTCCACGCCTATATTCCGGATAAATCCGTGCGCCTGATCGGCGTCGAGGCCGGTGGTCATGGCATTGCCAGCGGCAAACACGCGGCCTCAATTACGGCCGGTCGGCCGGGCGTATTGCATGGCAACCGTACCTACCTCTTGCAGGATGCTAATGGGCAGATTGTCGAAACCCATTCGATTTCCGCGGGCCTGGATTATCCGGGCGTGGGTCCCGAGCACGCGTGGCTGAAGGACACGGGGCGCGCTGAATACGTGGTCATCGATGATGATGAGGCGCTGGCGGCGTTCAACGATTGCTGCCATTACGAGGGCATCATTCCCGCGCTGGAATCGGCACATGCACTGGCCTATGCAGCCAAAATCGCGCCCACCATGGCCAAAGATAAAATATTGCTGGTGAACCTGTCCGGGCGCGGCGACAAGGACATGCACACCGTGGCGGAAAAATCGGGACTGGTGCTTTGAGCGACGCGATCGCTTTGTATCACCGGGATTATTTCGAAGGTATCGGCGGCATTGCCGACGCCAGCGTGAACCTCGCCATCGTCGATCCCCCCTATGGACTGGGCAAGGACTATGGCAACGATTCGGACCGCATTGAGGCCTCGGATTACCTCGATTTCAGCAAGCGCTGGATCGACGCGCTGCTGCCCAAGCTCACTGCGGACGCGAGTCTTTATGTGTTCCTGACCTGGCAGCACAGCCCCGAAGTGTTCAGCTACCTGAAGACACGCATGAGCATGATCAATGAAATCATCTGGGATAGAAGGGTTCCCAGCATGGGCGGCAGTACACGCAAATTCTCCTCGGTGCATGACACCATCGGCCTGTTCGCAGGCTCGCGGCGCTACTATTTTGATTTGGACAGCATCCGCATCGCCTATGACGCCGAGACCAAGAAAGCGCGTTCACGTTCCATTTTTGTCGGCAAGAAATGGCTGGAAATCGGTTACAACCCCAAGGATGTGTGGAGCATGGCACGATTGCACCGGCAGGACCCCGAGCGCGCCGATCATCCGACCCAGAAGCCCCTCGTGCTGATCGAACGCATGATCAAGGCGAGTTGCCCGGCAAATGGCCTGGTGCTGGACCCGTTCATGGGCAGTGGCACCACTGCAGTAGCCGCCGCGCGCCACGGGCGGCGTTTCGCGGGCTTCGAGATCAACCCCGCGTATCTGGCGATCGCGCAGGAGCGTGTGGCAAAAATGCTCATGCGCACCGGGCTACCTGCGCCGCAGCCCGCGCCGCGCAAGCGCAGCGTCAAGGAGGCGGCCCTCTGATGTCACGCATTGCACAAACTTTCCAGCGTCTCTCCGCCGAGGGACGCAAGGCGCTCATCCCCTACCTGACCGCGGGTGACCCGGATCCTGCAGCGACAGTTCCGCTAATGCATGTAGCGGTAGCCGCTGGCGCCGACATCATCGAACTCGGCGTGCCCTTTTCCGATCCCATGGCCGACGGGCCGGTCATCCAGCGCGCCAGCGAACGCGCGCTGGTGCATGGCGTGGGCATGCCGCAGGTGCTGGACATGGTGCGTGAATTTCGCAAGCAGGATAGCGCCACGCCGGTGGTGCTGATGGGCTATGCCAACCCGGTGGAAGCGATGGGTGCGGAGGCGTTCGTGCTTGCCGCCAAGGCCGCCGGTGTCGATGGTGCCATCGTGGTGGATTATCCGCCGGAGGAATGCGCGCCGCTGGCAGCGCTCATGCGCGAGCACGCGCTCGACCTGATTTTCCTGATTGCGCCTACCTCAACTGATGAACGCATCGCGCAGATCGTCGCTTTGGCCACAGGCTATGTGTACTACATTTCCCTGCGCGGCGTGACTGGCGCTGGCAATCTGGATGTGGCGGAAGTGGCCGAGCGCATGCGCCACATCCGCGCCAAAACCTCGCTGCCGGTCGGCGTGGGATTCGGCATACGTGATGGCGCCACCGCACGCGCCATCGGCGAAGTTGCCGATGCGGTCATCATCGGCACCCGTTTGATCCAGGAGATCGAGCGCTCGCCAGGCGAGGCGCAAAAGAATATCAGCGACCTGCTTGGCGGGATTCGTGCCGCAATGGACGCACCCGCCACATGAGCTGGTTGCAAAAACTCCTGCCCCCGAAGATCAACCGATCAGAGGGACAGAAGCGCAACATGGTGCCTGAAGGCCTGTGGTCCAAATGCCCCTCGTGCTCTGCGGTGCTCTATATCTCCGACCTGGAAAGCAATGCCAACGTCTGCCCGAAATGCGCCTATCACAACCGGCTCTCGGCCCGGGTGCGCCTGGACACCTTGCTTGACACTGAAGCCCGTTTTGAAATCGGTGCCGAGGTGCTTCCTGTGGACACCCTCAAGTTCAAGGACACGCGGCGCTATACAGACCGGCTGTCTGATGCGCAGAAAAGCAGCGGCGAATCCGATGCACTGGTGGTGATGCAGGGAGCGATCAAAACCCTGCCGGTGGTGGTGGCGGCGTTCGAATTCGATTTCATGGGCGGTTCCATGGGATCGGTGGTGGGGGAACGGTTTGTGCGTGGTGTGCATGCCTGCCTGGACCAGGACATACCGCTGATATGCATCACGGCCTCGGGTGGCGCGCGCATGCAGGAAGGCGTGCTTTCCCTCCTGCAGATGGCCAAGACCACCGCGGCACTGACGCAGCTTGCCGCGCGCCGCCTGCCGTTCATTTCCGTGCTGACCGACCCCACCATGGGCGGCGTGTCGGCGAGCTTCGCGATGATCGGGGATATCGTCATCGCCGAACCCAGGGCGCTGATCGGGTTTGCCGGGCCGCGGGTGATCGAGCAGACCGTGCGTGAGAAACTGCCAGAAGGGTTTCAGCGCGCCGAATTTCTGCTGGAAAAAGGCGCCATCGACATGATTGTCGATCGCCGCCAGTTGCGCGATCGCCTTGCCTCGCTGCTGACCCTGTTGATGAAGCAGCCCGCCCTTGGTTGATTGCATCTGCCAGAGTGCTCTGCGCCTGCCCTGTCCCTGAATTTTGAATACGCTGCCGCAAACACTGGATCAATGGCTGGCTTATGTCGAGCGCCAGCACGTCAAGACCATCGACTTGGGCCTGGAACGGGTCGCCGCGGTGCGCGATGCGCTCGGCCTGACATTCGCCGGGGTGGTGATCACGGTCGGCGGCACCAACGGCAAAGGCTCGACCTGCGCCATGCTCGAGTCGATATTGCGTGCCGCCGGATATCGGGTGGGGCTTTACACCTCGCCGCATCTCCTGGATTACAACGAGCGTATCCGGATTGACGGGCAGCCGGCAAACGACGAACGTATCGCTACGGCATTGGCGCGGGTCGAGCAAGCACGCGGGCAGGTTCCGCTCACCTACTTTGAATTCGGCACCCTGGCGGCGTGGGAGATATTCGCCACCACTGCGCTGGATGTGCTGGTGCTGGAAGTCGGCCTGGGCGGGCGGCTGGATGCCGTGAATGTCTTCGATCCGGATTGTGCCGTGGTGACCAGCATCGGCATAGACCATGTTGAATTTCTCGGGCCGGACAGGGAAAGTATAGGCCATGAAAAAGCGGGCATTTATCGCGCCGGGCGCGCGGCGATCTGCGCCGACGCAGATCCACCACAGTCGCTGATCGCGCATGCCGGGCGCATCGGTGCGGACCTGCAGCTGCTTGGCCGTGATTTCGGATATCAGGGAAATCAGCTGCAATGGCGCTACTGGGGGCGCGCCGGGTCGCGCTCCGGTCTTGCACCGCCGGCGCTGCGCGGGGCGCGCCAGCTTGCCAATGCCGCGGCTGCTCTGGCTGCGCTCGATGCGCTGCGCGAGAAAATTCCGGTGGGCATGCAGGCGGTGCGCGAAGGACTTGCCCGCGTGGAACTGCCGGGGCGGTTTCAGGTGCTGCCGGGGCGGCCCGCCGTGGTGCTGGATGTGGCGCATAACCCGCAGGCAGCAGAGGTGCTGGCCGAGAGTCTTGGCATGCAGGGCTCTTTCGGCATTACCCGCGCGGTGCTTGGCATGCTCGCCGACAAGGATATGCAGGCGGTTTGCCGCGCGCTGCAGGATCGGGTCGATGAATGGCATGTGGCCGACCTCTCCGGCCCGCGATAATGAAGCACA
>JBCKLP010000117.1:0-7917 GCA_038903735.1 Burkholderiales bacterium
GCAGTCAAGCTGCAATCATCTTGAACCTTCGCGACGGATTTATATAACGCCGATAGCTGAGCGCTTACCTTTCAGACACCAAGATACCGATGCCAGAGTTCTTGGTTCCCGGCGAGTTCATTTGAGGTCCCCTGCCACGCCACCCGCCCGCGCTCGATCAGGGTGTGGGTGTCGGCGATGGCGATCAGGCGTTCGACGTATTTGTCGATGACAAGAATCGCCTGGCCCGCGGCTTTCAGCGCCGCAAGACAGCGCCATATTTCCTCGCGGATGAGCGGCGCTAAGCCTTCGGTGGCTTCATCCAGAATCAGCAGGTGTGGGTTGGTCATCAGGGCGCGGCCGATGGCGAGCATCTGTTGCTCGCCGCCGGAGAGCTGGCTGCCCAGGTTTCCCGCGCGCTCGGCAAGCTGCGGAAAAAAATCGAACACGCGTTTCGTGGTCCAGGGCTCGCTCGTGCCATTGCGGTTGGCGGCAAACGCAATCAGATGCTCGGCCACGGTGAGGTTGGGAAAAATCTGCCTTCCTTCGGGTACCAGGCCGATGCCGGCGCGGGCAATGCGATCGGCGGGCCAGGCATCGATGCGCTCGCCGCGAAAGCGGATGGTGCCTGCCGAGGCTGGCGTCAGGCCCATGATGGCGCGCACCGTGGTGGTCTTGCCCATGCCGTTGCGCCCGAGCAGCGTGGCCACTTCCCCCTCGCCAATCGAGAGTGACAGCCCGAACAGCGCTTGGCTCGCGCCGTAGGCGGCTTCGAGGTTTTCGATTTCGAGCAGTGCGGGCATGGTTCAGGCCGTGCTGTCGCCAAGATAGGCTTCGCGCACGCCGACATCGGCGCGGATGGCCTCCGGCGTGCCGCTCGCAATGATGCGTCCGGCCACCAGCACCGAGATGCGGTCGGCCAGGCGAAACACGGCATCCATGTCGTGCTCCACCAGCAGCATGGCAAGCTCGCCTTTCAACCCCTGCAGCAGGGCGATCATGCGCTCGGACTCCTCTGGCCCCAGCCCAGCCATGGGCTCATCGAGCAGCAGCAGGCGCGGCTCGGTCGCAAGGGTCAGGCCCACTTCGAGCTGGCGCTGCTCGCCGTGCGCAAGCGCTCCGGCAAGCTCTCCCACCCGCTCGGCAAGCCCCACCTCACCGGCGATCTGGCGCGCATCCTCGAACAGGTCGGCATCCGCGCGCACCGGGCGCCAGAACGAGAAGCTTGTTCCGCTGCGTGCCTGCACCGCCAGGGCGAGATTGTCCAGCACCGAAAAGCGCGCAAAGATGCTGGTGATCTGGAAGGAGCGCGCAAGTCCCGCGCGTACCCGCGCATGCGTGCTCAAGCGCGTGATCTCCCTCCCTTCAAAGCGGATGGCCCCTGAATCTGGCCGCAGCATGCCGGCAAGCTGTGCGACGAGGGTCGTCTTTCCCGCACCGTTGGGGCCGATCAAAGCATGGGTTTCGCGTGCAGAAACCGAAATCTCGATATTGGCATTCGCCTGCACCCCACCAAAATGTTTTGACAGGTTGTGCACTTCGAGTACCGCAGCGCTCGTCATGATCCGTGCCTCGTTTGGCTGCGGGCGAACAGTCCGGCGATCCCCTGGGGCGCGAACAGCACGATGGCCAGCAGCACGATGCCCACCCCCAGTTGCGAATACAAGGTGAATTCAGCGATCAGTTCTTCCAGCCCCAGCAACACTACCGCGCCTATGAGCCCGCCATAGCGGTGCCCAACGCCACCGACAATCACCATCACCATCAGCATGCCCGATTGGGTCCAGTGCATGAGCTTGGGGCTGATAAAGCTGCTGTGATTGGCGAGCAGCACGCCCGCCAGGCCCGCAATCGCACCGGCAATGACAAAGGCCACCAGTTTGTGCCGATAGGTGGCAAAACCGATTGCCGACATGCGTGTTTCGTTCTCGCGCATGGCCTCCAGTGCGCGGCCAAAGCGCGCCTCGACCAGACGATTGAGCAGCACCAGCACCGCAAGCAGAAGCACCAGGCAGACGTAATACCAGATGAGCTCGTTCTTGAGATCGATGCCATAGCCGACAACCGAGCGGGACCCCAGGTTAAGTCCGTCGTCACCGCCATAGCCTTTCATGGAGACGAAGATGTAGTACATCATTTGCGCGAAGGCCAGGGTAATCATGATGAAATACACGCCGCGAGTGCGTAGCGACAGGGCGCCGATGATGAGCGCCACCAGCGCCGCCACGCCAATCGCCAGCGGCCAGGCGATCCAGGCACTGGCAACGCCTTCGGCCGCGAGGATGCCCACTGTATAGGCGCCGGCGCCGATGAAGGCGGCGTGACCGAAGGAGAGCATGCCGCCGTTGCCGAGAATCAGGTTCAGGCTGGAGGCGGCCATCGCATAGATGAGGATGCGTGCCGCGAAGCCGATGTAGTAAGCCTGATCGATAGCCTGCAGCAGGAGTGGCAGCAGAACAAGCGCGATGACGCCTGCTGGTGCGAGAAATCTGGAACCCACCCTCAGCCCCGCGCCGGAAACAGGCCCTGCGGTTTCCAGAAGAGGACCGCGGCCATCAAAAGGTAAATAAGGATGGAGGCCAAGCCCGGCCCCAGGCTCGCGGCGTATTGCGGCGGCAGGAAGGCGCCGAAAAACATCGGCAGAAAGGCGCGGCCGATGGTGTCCACCATGCCTACCAGCAGCGCGCCCACCAGCGCCCCGCGGATTGAACCGATGCCACCGATGACAATCACCACGAAGGCGAGGATCAGGATCTCCTCGCCCATCCCTACCTGCACCGCGAGCAGGGGGCCAAGCAGGGCGCCTGCCACTGCGCACAGCATCGCGCCCACGCAGAACACGATGGTGAAAAGCCGACGGATATCCACGCCCATGGCCGTGGCCATCTCGCGGTTGGAGGCGCCGGCGCGCACCAGCATGCCGGTGCGGGTGCACGCGACCAGCCAGTAGAGAAGCGCCGCCACCGCAAGGCCTACGCCGATCACCAGCAGGCGGTAGGAGGGGTAGATGAGGCCGGGCAGCAATTCAACCGGGCCGGAGAGCATCGCGGGCGTGGCGAGCATCATCGGCTGCGAACCCCAGATCAGGCGCACGCATTCGTTGGCGATCAGGATCAGCGCAAAGGTTGCCAGCACCTGCGAGAGGTGGTCGCGCTGATAGAGCCTGCGCAGGATGGTTACTTCGAGCAGCACACCGATCAAGCCGGTAGCAACGATGGCCAACGGCAGCGCCAGCGCAAAGGAACCGGTCGCCTGCGCGAACGTCGCCATCAAATAAGCCCCGAACATGTAGAGCGACCCATGCGCCAGATTGATCATGTCCATGATGCCGAACACGAGGGTGAGCCCCGCAGCCAGGAGGAACAGCATCAGGCCGAATTGCAGGCCGTTCAAGGATTGTTCGAGAAGGAGGGTGGTGGACATGTTTGCTCTAAGTACCTGAAAAATCCAATGTGGCGATTCATTCAGACATAAACGAAAAACACCAATTAGTCAAAAAGCTCAGCTTCGTCCAGCAACTTTCCCACCTTATCCTTGGCTGCCAACAGTGGCTGACCATCCATTGGCCATTGGATACCAATGCGAGGGTCGTTCCACAATAAACTTCTTTCGTGCTCGGGAAACCAGTAGTCAGTAGTCTTGTAGAGAAATTCCGCGGATTCGCTGAGAACGAGGAATCCGTGCGCAAATCCTGGGGGAATCCAAAGTTGCTTGTGATTCTCAGCACTCAGGATCTCACCAATCCACTTGCCAAACGTGGGTGATGATCGTCGCAGGTCAACAGTGACATCAAATACTTCACCTTGGACTACATGCACAAGCTTGCCTTGTGGATGTTGAATTTGATAATGCAATCCACGCAAGACACCTTTGGCAGACTTGCTGTGGTTATCCTGAACGAACGCAACATTTGAGCCAATGGAGGCCTCGAAATCTTTCGCATTAAAGCTCTCAAAGAAGAAACCTCGCGCATCTCCAAATACCTTGGGCGTCAATACAAATACATCCGGAATCGATGGCGGAGTTGCCACGTATGCCATTATCGAACCTTCACTTCAATAAACCCAGGAGGTATTGCCCGTAGCCGTTCTTGGCAAGAGGTACAGCGAGAGTCTGTAGTTGATCGGCGCTGATCCAGTCTTGATGAAATGCAATTTCCTCCGGGCAGGCAACCTGCAGGCCTTGGCGCTTTTGCAGTGTGGCAATAAAGCTGGCAGCTTCGAGGAGGCTGTCGTGGGTTCCGGTATCAAGCCAGGCATATCCACGCCCCATGATCTCCACATTCAGTTGAACTTGCTCGAGATACCGCTTATTTACATCCGTAATTTCAAGTTCTCCACGGGCGGAAGGTTCAATATCTGCGGCGATATCACAAACCTGCTGATCGTAGAAATACAGTCCTGTAACAGCGTAATTGCTCTTGGGCGCATGGGGCTTTTCTTCAATGCTGATGGCACGGTGATTGGCATCGAATTCCACCACGCCATAGCGTTCCGGATCCTTTACGTGATACGCGAATACCGTTGCGCCGGCGGGTTGCGCATCGGCATTGTGCAATTGCTTGACCAGATTGTGGCCGTAAAAAATATTGTCGCCTAATACCAGTGCGCTTGGATTGTTATCGACGAATTTACGAGCAATGATAAAGGCCTGCGCCAGCCCGTCGGGACTGGGTTGCACGGCATACTGTATGTTCATCCCCCACTGGCTGCCGTCTTTGAGTAATTTCGCAAAACGCGGTGTATCTTCAGGGGTGCTGATCAGCAGCACCTCACGTATGCCGCTAAGCATCAAGGTGCTCAGTGGGTAATAGACCATGGGCTTGTCATAAACTGGCATGAGCTGTTTGCTCACCGCCTGAGTCACGGGATAAAGGCGGGTACCCGAGCCTCCTGCAAGGATAATCCCGCGGCGTTTGGTATTCGACATATTGCTGCTTTCTAGAGGATCTGTTGAAGTACGTGGCGTATGCCGTCCTGCCAATGCGGCAAATGCAGGTTAAATGTATTGCGGAAGCGTAGTGTATTCAGTCTGGAATTCGCCGGGCGCTTCGCCGGTGTCGGGTAATCTGCGGTGTGGATCGGTAGCACGGATTCAGGAGTGGCTTTGAGCGAACGTCCGGCGGTCAAGGCTTCGGCAATTATGAAACGCGCATAGTCACACCAATTGGTTTCACCATTTGCGGTGAGGTGGTAGATGCCGTAAGGAAATGTTGTGGCACCTTCACGCTCGTACTGGCGCAGGAGTTGGGCGGTGATATCCGCCAGCAAAGCGGCTGAAGTTGGCGCGCCGACCTGATCTGCGACCACGCTTAATCGGTCTTTTTCACCCGCCAGTCGCAATATCGTTTTGGCAAAATTGCCGCCATGGGCTCCTGCCACCCAACTGCTGCGCAGAATCAGATGCTTTGGGTTTGCTTTGATAACCGCCTGTTCGCCGTCGAATTTGCTTTGACCATAAACACTTTGCGGATTAGGTATGTCATCTTCCGTGTAACTGCCTGATTTCGTTCCATCGAAGACATAATCCGTTGAATAGTGAATCAGCAACGCACCAAGGCGCGCCGCACTTTCTGCAAAAATGGACGGCGCCTCTGCGTTAACGGCGAACGCCTTATCGCGATCAGACTCAGCTTTATCCACCGACGTATAAGCAGCAGCATTCACGATAACCTGCGGCGCTATAGTCCGGACCAGTGCTCTGATCGCATCCGGGTCTGCAAGGTCACAAACCGTTCGGTCGACCCCCACAATTTCGCCCAGAGGCGCCAGGGCGCGTCGTAACTCAAAGCCGACTTGACCGCGCATTCCCGTCAGCAGGATTTTCATTTCTGAATAGTGTCATATTGTTTCGACACCCAATCCTGGTACGCACCACTAACGACGTTGTGCACCCAGGTAGGGTTGTCGAGATACCATTGAACGGTCTTGCGAATTCCAGATTCAAATGTCTCTGCTGGTTTCCAACCAAGCTCATGCTGGAGTTTGCTTGCATTGATTACGTAACGCCAATCATGCCCGGGGCGGTCTTTGACGTAGGTGATTTGCTGGCGGTAGGATATCTGCGCGAGGACTTTGGAAGTCGAGTGCATTATTTGGATGTTCCGCACTACAGTTTTTGGCCTTGTTCGCGGGCTTCCCGGAAGATGTCACGTTCATCCGACCCAGAGTTTATTACCAGGTCAATGTTGCGCTCCCCGATCCGGCGATAGAGATATCCCAGCATGGCTATACATGCCCTGACTGCTTCTGCTGCAGGCATGGGCTTTCAATAGACAGGTCGATATCGCCGCCCCGCCTGGCGTCATCCGTGCGTGAACCAAACAGGTACACATCAGCGCCAAAAAATTGCTGTGCGGCTTCGTGAATTTCAACTCGGATTTTGCTCTCCAGTCGCATGTCGCAGCTATTTCAGCGGGCAGTCCTTGGCATACGCATCCGCGTGGTCGGTGAACACCGTGCCTATGGTCTTGTTGACAATCCGCCCCTTGGCATCCTTGCCGATCACCCGCAGGTAGTAGTTCTGCACTGGGTAGCCGTTGTTGTTGATGCGGTAAGAGCCGCGCACCGACTTGGCCTTGACCGTCTTCAACGCCTTCATCACCGCATCGCGGTCTTCGACCTTGCCCTTCACGGCACGGATCGCGGCATCGATCAGCAGTGCAGTGTCGTAGCCTTGCGCGGCGTAGACAGAGGGTAGGCGCTTATAGCTCGCCTCATAGTCGGCAACGAACTTCTTGTTCTCCGCGTTATCCAGATCCAGCGCCCAGTGTGCGGTGCTCATCAGACCGAGCATCGGCTCGCCGACGGCAGGAATGATGTCCTGATCAGCCGAGAAACCCGGCAGCAGCAATGTGATGTCCCTGGAGAGACCCGCCGCGACAAACTGCTTGATGAAATTAATGCCCATGCCACCGGGAAAGAATACGAACACCGCTTCGGGCTTGGCCGCACGCAACTGTGCGAGCTCCGCGGCGAAATCGAGTTGCCCAAGCTTCACATAGACTTCCTGGGCGATCTTTCCCTTGTAAAAGCGCTTGAAGCCGGTAAGCGCGTCCTGCCCGGCCGGGTAGTTGGGTGCCATCAGGTAGACGTTGCCCAGGCCCCGGGTGGTGGCGTGCTGGCCGGCAGCCTCGTGGAAGGCGTCGTTCTGCCAGGCAGCGGAAACAAAATAGGGGTTGCAGCCCTTGCCCGCAAACTGCGAGGGGCCGGCATTGGCGCTTACATAGGGCGTTTTCGACTCAAAAGCCGTCGGTGCGGCTGCCAGCAGGATGTTCGAGTAAATGATCCCGGTGACGAAATCCACACGATCACGCTTCACATAGCGGTCAACAATCTGCTTGCCGGTCTCCGGATTGAACTGATCATCGCTGACAGTGATCTCGGTCGCGAGCCCTCCGAGCTTGCCGCCCAGATTTTTGACCGCAAGGTTGAAACCGTCGCGCATGTCCACGCCCAGGGCGCCCGCAGGCCCGGAAAGCGTCGAAACCAGGCCGATTTTGACCTTGTCGGCGGCTTGGGCGGGGGCGGCAAGGGCAATCACCAGCGCCAGTGCTATAGCAGTATAAGTTCTCACTGATTTCATCGAATCCTCCAGTTGGGTACTGCGGAATGAAAAAGCCGGACCATTATAGCGGTCGATGCACCCTCGGCAAGCGCACCGCGACACGCACCGCGACGCCAGGAACCGGCCACATCGAACCTATGCGGCGACTCCTGTCAGCGACCGGCGCCGATGCGGCCGATACCGGCCTCATCGTCTGCCGCAGCCGAAAACCGAGGGAACTTCCGGGCGGGCATCGCGCCCTGCCGTGGGATGATTTCCCCGCTTGGCTATCGGATCGATTGGACAGGTCATTCGGACTGGTCGGCGACGAAGGCGCGGCAGGGCGTTGGGCGGAAATACAGGCGCATCGAGCGGATCCACCGCGGCCGGCGG
>JBCKLP010000118.1:0-7785 GCA_038903735.1 Burkholderiales bacterium
GTTGCATCTGAGGTATTCGAAGCCGCGTCGGCTCTGGGCGAGATAGGCGCCGCGGTCAACGTCAGCCCGCAAGCCGTCAAAGCCCTGCGGGCGTGCAATGTGGGTGATAGCATCGCCGCTGTCGGGCATCTCTCGGCCGGCATCTACACGCGCAATATGCAGACCGGCGAGTTCCTCGAATTCATCGACAGGTTCAAGGCTGCCGAGCGCTATGGCGCGCCCTACTACACCTTTCACCGGGCCGACCTGGTGGAGGCGCTGGCCTCCGGTCTCGATCACAAGGCCATTCATCTGGGGCACCGCCTCACGGGAATAGAGGAGCGAGATGATCGTGTCGTGCTTACGTTCGCCAACGGCAATCGGGTCGAGGCCGATTACGTGATTGGCGCCGAGGGCATACGCTCGGTTCTCCGACACGCGCTCTATGGCGACGACAACCCGACCTACACCGGTCAGATGGTCTGGCGGGCGCTCTTGAACGCCGACGATGTGCCCGCGGAACTTCTGGAACCCAAGGGCCGTACCCAATGGGTTGGGTCGGGCTGCCATTTCATCGCCTATTACATCCGCGAGAACAAGCTCGTGAATATCGTCACCCAGCAGGACACGGAAAAATGGGTGGAGGAAGGCTGGTCAACCCGTGGTGATTGCGATGAAATGCGTGCGAGCTTTCCCAACCCTGAACCGCGTCTCGAGCGCCTCATGGGTCTCGTGACCGAGTGCTCCAAATGGGGCCTTTTCACCCGGCCCCTCACGCAGAACTGGGGCCGCGGTCGCATACAACTCATCGGCGATGCGGCGCATGCCATGTTGCCCAATGCCGGCCAAGGCGCCTGTCAGGCGTTCGAGGATGCCTACGTACTTGCGCGCTGGCTCGAGGCCTGCCCGGATCCGATCGAGGCCTTTGCCCATTTCCGCCGTATCCGCATTCCGCGCGTACAGGGGGTGCAGAGGCTCTCCATCGCCAATGCACGCTTCAAGCACCTGGGCAACAGCGCAGTGCAGAAGGCGTCAATAGCCGCAGGCAAAGGCAGCTTTCACGGCAGCTCCGAGTGGGTTTTGTCTTATGATCCCGTTGCCGAATGGGACAAGGAGCCAGTTGTTCCCGCGCTCTATGCGGTTTGAACTTCCCTGCCATGGAAAATGGAATTTCCGAAGGCAACGCAATGAAAATAAAATACAGGGGAATCGTCGCGGCGCTTGCCATGTCCACTGGTTTTGTTTGCCAGTCGATGGCACAACAGTATCCCGAACGCCCCATACAAATTGTCGTGCCCTATCCGCCCGGCTCGACGGTGGACACTTTCATCCGAACGCTGGGACCGAAATTGACTGCGGTCTGGTGACTCCGGGACCGCCGCGATCGGATGCCAATGGCGCCGCAGCAGTTCGCCCATGGGCGTGCCCGCTCCGGTCTGCATGAATTTTGTATTGGTGGCTTCGTCCAGCATCCTTCCCATCTCCTCGTACTGTTTTTCGGATCAATTTGGCTTGATGCCTGTATCGGCGATCAGTTTGCCCCATTTGGCATTCTCGGCAGCGATGTGCTTTGCCAGTTCTTCCGGCGTGCTGGTCTGCAAGGTGGCCATCAATCTGGTAAAGCCTTCCTGCATTTCCTTGCTGGCCGCGGCCTTCACGATCTCCTGATTCAGGCGCTGAATGATGGCGCCGGGCGTTCCGGCTGGCGCCACGATTGCGCCCCAGGTGCCTATCTCCAGATTCGGCACGCCGGCTTCGGCGGTGGTGGGCACATCGGGAAGGAAGGGCGTGCGCTGTGCGGCGGTGGTGGCCAGAGGTTTAAGGGTGCCGGCACGGATTTGCGCGATAAACACCGGCACCGCATCGATATACAGATGCGCATTGCCCGCCACCAGCGCAATGGTGGCCTTGGCCGAAGCTCCGAACGGCACGTGCACCATTTTCAAGCCCGCCATCCGGGTGAAGAGTTCCGCTGCCATGAAGGGCGGGCCGCCGCCGGTACCCGGCGAGGCATAGTTGTATTTGCCGGGATTGGCTTTTACCAGAGTGATGAACTGCTGCAGGGTATCGACCTTGAGCGAGGCGGGCACCACGATGATGAATGGCTGCGCGCTCACTAGGCTGACCGGTGCAAACGAGCTACTCGGCGAATAACCCGCATTGAGGAACAATGCCGGACCCAGCACCAGCGAGGCGCCGGTGCCCATCAACAGCGTGTAGCCGTCAGGCGCGGATTTGGCCACCACGAGCGCACCCACCGTGCTACCGGCACCGGGGCGGTTCTCAACCACAATGGCCTGCGCCATGTTCTCCGACATTTTCTGCGCCAGCAACCGCGCGGTAATATCCGGCGGCAGGCCCACACTCAGCGGTACCACCAGCTTAATCGGCTTGGACGGATAAGACTGCGCCAGGAGGTGGCCAGGCGCGGCGAATGCGGCGATGCACATCAAAGGAACCGTCAGACGAGAGACGGCACCTTTGCCTATAATCATTAACAGCATGTTCATTCTTTTCCTTTGAGTTGGGCGGCCAGCCTGTCGGCGGAGCCCAATCAACTATAGTCAAATTCTTCAAATATTGGCCTCGTCGGGGGAATTTGTCAACGCTCAGCATTGTCCACCGGATAAGCATGGAATGAACCTTGCTTATCCGGTTAGCACACCCACCTACTAAATATGGGGTGCCAAAGAATCAGATCAAACCCAACCCGCGACGACCGGCCATCATTGTGGCGCAATGCTTGGCGAGGATCGCACCGCTCACGTTACCGCGATTCCGTCGATTTCCTGACCCACTACCGGTAGTAGGTGGGTGTGACAACCGGATAAGCACGGAATGAACAAAGACCTCGCTGCATCAGTACGGGCGCGCTTGCTTAACCTCGCCAAGGCCGAAGGATCGAACTTCAATCAGGTTCTCGTCCGCTACGCACTGGAGCGCTTTCTTTACCGCCTGAGCTTGAGCCGGTGATCGGCCTTGTGGCACGCACACCAAAAACCTAAAAGGAGACCCCGATGAGACAGATCAAGATTCCCGCGGTATTCATGCGCGGGGGAACGAGCAACGCCGTCGTATTCAAAGAGCAGGATCTTCCGCGTGATCGCGCACTGTGGGATGAGATTTTCATCTCCGCCATCGGCAGTCCCGATCCCTACGGGCGCCAGCTCGACGGCATGGGCGGCGGGATTTCCTCGCTCTCCAAGGTGTGTGTGGTTGGCGCGCCGACGCGCGCCGATGCGGACCTTGATTACACCTTCATCCAGGTCGCCGTGAAGGAAGCGAAAGTCGATTACAGCGGTAACTGCGGCAACATGTCTTCTGCGATGGGGCCGTTCGCGGTCGACGAAGGGATGGTCAAGGCCTCGGGCGCGGAGGCGCTGGTGCGCGTGCACAATACCAACACGCGCAAGATCATCTGGGCGCGATTTGCGCTTGATGACGGCCTCGCCGCCGTCGACGGCGATCTGGCCATCCCCGGCGTGTCGGGCACGGGATCGCCGGTGCGCCTGGAGTTCCGCGATCCGGGCGGTGCGACAACGGGCAAGCTGCTGCCAACCGGCAAGGTGCTTGAGGTGCTCGAGGTGCCGGGCTACGGCAGGTTCACGGTGTCGATGGTTGATGCGGCGAATGCGTGCTGCTTTGTCCGCGCAGACGAGCTCGGCCTCACCGGTGTGGAAATGCCCGAGCAACTCGACGCGAACACGGCGCTGCTGGAGCGTCTCCAGGCGATCCGACTCGCGGCTTCGGTCGCGATGGGAATTGCAACGACCCCCGAAGAGGCGAAGGCAAAGCGTCTTGTGCCCTTCATCGGCTTCGTGTCGATGCCGCAGCACGCCCTCACCCTGACCGGCGAGCGCCTCGCCGAGGGCGACATCGATCTTAGCGCCCGCATCATCTCCAGCGGACAAGCGCATCGCGCCCTGCCGCTGACGGGGGCGCTGTGCCTGGCGGTCGCCGCGCGGCTCGATGGCAGCGTCGTCCACGCGCTGACGCGGCCTGCCAATGATCGCGAGGCTCCGATCCGCATTGCCATGCCCTCCGGCGTGCTGACGGTCGCGGCAAGCGTAGTACAGAAGGACTGCGAATGGCACGCCGAGCAGGGGGCATTCTATCGCACGCAGCGCCGGCTGTTCGAAGGGCAGGTCTGCGTGCGCGCCACGGGTGTGCCGGGGTTCCTCGATGCGATCAGCGGACGGCGCCAGGCCGCTTAGCCGGAGAGGCCCGCGCTTGACTTCCCGATCGGCTGTATTTCGATCAATTCCAGGCCACTGCGCTCGATCGCGCCCACCGCTTCGGCGGAGGCGAGAAAGCGGACTACGGAACGCGCGAGCTCGATGTCGAGGCTCCATATGGCGACCCCTGCCGCGAAAACGGAAACCTTTTGCAGCTCCGGCGGCAGCGGCGTGATGTGCTCGATACCGGGCACCGGCCTCAACTCGCTCAACTGCTGGACGGCGATGTCGGCGTCGCCTCGAGCGACGACCGCGCCGGTGCGCTCGCCCCCGCCGATCAGGCGGCTCTTGGGCAGGCACTGCTCCGCAATGCCCAGCTTCTGGTAGAGCTCTGTCGTCAGGTACTGGCCGCTCACGCTGGCGGAATACGCAATGCATTTCGCCTCGAGCAGCGTGCGCCTTAGCGCATCGGCCGAACTCGCGTCGGGCTTGGGTGCCCCCGCGCGCACCGCGATCGCGATGGATGATTTCGCAACCCGCATGCAGCTGTCGGCGATGATGGTGCCGTCGTGGACGAACTGCTGCATGACGGAGTCCGCCACGATCACGACATCGACAGGCTCGCGGCGCTTGAGCCGGTTCGGGATCGATGTTTCGCCGGTTCCGATCGAGGTGGTGACGGTCACGACCTTCTTTCCCGTGAGCGCCTCGATTTTCGGCACGAGCTCGCGGTGCGCCGCCGTGAAGGCGCCGGAAGTCATGACACGGAAACTGATAGTCAAATCAATATCGGGGTCGTTCCGCATTGGCTGGTGAATTTCTCGGGGAAATCGCATTCACGTGTGTCGCGAGAATCGTGCAATAGCGATTATTGTCCAAATACGGGATATGAATGGTGTCAAACCTGGGCTCGCTGGGTAGGGCTTTCACCGGGCGTTTCCGGTGTTCAATGTGACTGCGCTAAAGTGACAAAATGTCCTACCGTTCAGCTACTTTAGACGGGTCAATTCAAGAAAACATATTATCGGTGCATTATGAGCGACAACACCGAAAATATGATTCTTGAGCACCTGCGGGCCATTCGTGGCGACGTCAGCACGATCAAGGAAGATCTTTCCACGGTCAAACTGAGATTGACCTCTTTTGAAACTCAAGTCGCACAAGTGCACAAGCAAGTGGCAAACCTGCACGGTGACAATGCCATTGTGCACACTCGAATTGACGGCATTGAAAGGCGGCTTGAACGCATCGAGCGGCGGCTGGAACTGTCGCACGTCTGAATCCCGCTGTGTAAACGGCGAACGATAGGAAAATCAATCGGGCGGCCAAGCGGCCTCACGAGCGCGAACAGTCGCCTGCGCGCGCGCAGGCGACCGCCAATGCACACCATGTCGTGCGACTTCGGCGATGCTCTCCACGCCGAACGCGGCGTGGTGCCAGACGAGGCCCGTGCAGCCCATCACCTCGGACTTGATGATGAATATGTTGTGGTGATCGTTGCGGCCGTCGGCCAGAAAAAATACCGCGAACTTGCGTGCAATGTCGGTCACCCGGAAATTGAGCACGCGCTCTTAGAAGTCCACCAGTGTCTGCACCTGGCGCTCCGGCGCCGAACTCGCGTCGGGCCTGGGCGCCCCCGCGCGCACCGCGATCGCGATGGACGATTTCGCGACCCACATGCAGCTGTCGGCGATGATTTAGCCGTCCTGAACGAACGGCTGCTGGACCGAATCGGCTTGCCTGAACAGCAGCTGCAGTGCGTCAACATGGCCGGCCTGCCGGCGTTGTATTGGATGACGCGGTTGTTCGCGCCATTCAATGGAAAAAACTATGAGACGACGTAATTCGCATGTTGGTGCGCCCCTGGGCGGCTTGCCTGTTCGCGGCAGGCATAACCCTTCCACTGCCAGTAGCCGGGTGCTGACAATGAGTTATACTTTTGGTATGAAAACCGCCATTTCCATCCCTGACGATCTGTATGAGGCCGCGGAGGCGCTTGCGCACAGCAACCGCAAGTCGCGCAGCCGTTTGTTCAGCGATGCGCTTCGGGAGTACGTCGCAAGGCATTCGCCTGACGCAGTGACCGAGGCCATGGATCGGGTGTGCGAAAAGGCCGGCGCGAAAGACTACGCCTTTGCGGCCGCGGCTGCACGCCGGGCCCTGAAGCGCAGCGAATGGTAATTTCGCAGGGCGAGGTCTGGTGGGCGGACCTGCCTGAGCCGGTCGGGTCGGGTCCCGGGTTGCGCAGACCTGTCGTGATTGTCCAGGGGGACGCGCTCAACCGCAGCCGGATCGCGACTGTTGTTTGCGTTCCTCTGACAAGCAACCTTCGCTGGTCGGACGCACCAGGCAATACCAGCCTGCCTGCGAGACAGACGGGTTTGCCGAAGGAGTCGGTTGCGAACACGTCGCAGCTTGTTGCGCTCGATCGGACATTGCTGGCGGATCGTGTCGGAAAACTGCCGAGAGCCAAGCTGGAATTGATTCTCTCCGGCATCGATATCGTACTTGGGCGTTAGCACCAACCTGTTTCCGGGCGGTGTGCCGCGCAACTGACAGATAGCTATTTGTTTGACCCGGCTCGGCTACGGCGGTAGCATGCGCATATCTCATTTGTCATACAAAACCCGCCATGGCCGTATCACTGCGAATTTCGGAGGACATCAAGCGCCGCGTCGAGCGGCAGGCGGCGGCGCAGAACACAAGCGCGCATGCTTTTATGCTGGAGGCGGTTCATGAGAAGCTGCAAGCCGAGGAAGCAAAAGCATCCTTCCAGGCCGAGGCGGAGCGCCGCCTCGCGCAAATGAAGAAATCGGGTAAGGCAATTCCGGAGGGTGAAGTGTTCGACTACCTTCGTGGCCGTGCACATGGCAAGGCGGTAGTCCGACCCAAGGCACGCAAGTTTCCGTGATCGTTTTCGCGGATGGAGCGCTGTCCGATCTGGAGCGAATCTTCAAGTTCAATTTCGGGCGCGATGCGGCGACTGCGTTGGATCACATCGACAAAATCCGCAGTGCCGTTCTACTGCTCGACGAGCATCCGCAGATCGCTCGACTGATTGGCCGCGGCTCGTCGTTGCGTGAACTGGTTATTTCATTCGGAAAAACCGGATACATTGCCTTGTACGAACATTCGCTTGCGGAAAGCCTGATCCGGATTGTGGCGGTTCGTCATCAACGCGAAGCCGGATATCGCGACCTTTGAGCACCCGTTCGCCGGCAGAATGCTGAATGGCTTGCCTTGGGGCGGTATCCGGTCGGGTTGGGCATGAGCGCAGATGACCTCGCGCTGAATGATAGGAAAGCCTATCCGGGCCCGGGTCGAGAGCATGGCAGCGAAGTCTGCAAATGTAATTGGGATCGGTGTCGCACAATTTCGCTTATGTCCAAATTCGGGAAATGAATGGTGTCAAACCCGGGTTTGCCGGGTAAGACGGGTGTATGATTGCATGAAACGTCAATGAGAATTCATTCATGAACCAAGCTGTCGAGGACCATCGAACCACTGCGAAATCGCGCTTTGTGCTTCATCCCGGCGCCGTTTATCGCCGCAAGGATCTTGCCCGGCAGTCCAATGCAGTCGATCGCCATCTGCAATCGGCCCTCGACGCCGGGCATTTGCGCCGCGCCGC
>JBCKLP010000119.1:0-7711 GCA_038903735.1 Burkholderiales bacterium
GCTTGTGGCCCACCACACGCATGTCGCGCGGCTCGCGCAACTTGAACTGCGCCGGCTCCTGGCGCACCTCCACCAGCCCGGCCTCGCGCATCACGCTGGCGAGACTTTGCGGCGTGTAGCCCCAGCGGTGGCACATCAGCGGATCGCGCCACGCGGGATCACCGTAGAGCACCCACATGCTTCTCTGGCCTTCGGGCCCCGGGCCGCTTTGCTCGGGATTATCGAGCAGGGTGGCGGCAGCCGTCAGCAGATTCGGGCACTCCAGGATCATCCTGCCACCGGGCTTCAGGACGCGCGTCCATTCGCTCAATACCTCGACGACCTCCCAGCGCCACAGATGCTCGACCACATGCACCGACAGAATCTCATCAGCGCATTGGTCGGGAAAGGGTTCGAGCCGGCGGATGTCACAGACCACATCCGGCGCATTACCGGCACGCGCAGGGGCAAGATCAACATTGAGGTAACCGGGAAGAATCTTGTCGCCACAGCCGAGATTCAAGGCCACTCGGCCTTCCAGGCGCAAGGGCGCGGCAGTCTTGGGGCCAATGTTTTGGCGAAACAGCTTGGCGAGAAGTGACATGGCGATATTGCGCAATGCGTGTGCCGCGACCGGCGGATGATAGCGGCAATCTGAGCGCGATGCCTGCGCTGGCGCAGGCGCAGATCGCAGGCTCACCCGCCCCGATGCAGATTTTATGGCGCGGATTCCATTTCAGCCGCCTGCTTTTTTACACCGGAACAAACTGCAGATCCCCGAGGGCAATGTCGGCGAGCATCGCCGGATGATCGTCCTGCGGCAGCGGCCACAGGATGGGCATGCCGGTCTGGTCGGAGTACCAGTTGCTGCAACCGACCCAGACCGTGCCGGGCATCGCCGCCCGGATGCGCGCGACAAATTTGTCGGTCGCCTCCGCAGTGGGCATCACCGCGGCGCCGCGCTCGCGGGCGAGTTCCACGATGCGGAGGATGTAGCCGATCTCCTGCTCAAGGCCGAGCGGCACCGAGACATTGTTGACCGGGCTAAACGGCCCGTAGAGCATGAAGAAATTGGGGAAGCCCGGCAGGGCGACGCCGCGATAGGAAAAAACACCGTCCTTCCAAAGCGTATCTACGCTCAAGCCATCCAGCCCCAGCACCTTCATGGGCCGCATATAGGCGTGCGCATCGAAACCGGTGGCATAGACCAGGGCATCGAGTTGAATGGTTCGGCCATCGGCGAGCCGGACGCCCTCGGGAACGATGCGCGCTATGGGTGTGTTCTCGATATGCACATGGGGCTGCTGCACGGCCTCGTAGTAGGCGTCCGACTTGGGAATGCGCGTGCATCCCGGATGGTAGGCCGGCATCAGCTTGCGGCGCAGTGCGGGGTCCTTGATGATTTCAAGAAAGCCGCGGAAGTCGCGCCCCATCGCCTCGCGTTGCGCACCGGGCTGGAGGCGCCAGCGGTCGACTTCGCTGTGGGCGTCCCACAACTCGCGCTGGATGCGCTCGTAGGCACCGGGCGGGCGCAGCCGTGCGCGCTCCTCTTCGGTGGCCGGCGGGTTGTCGCGGATCTGCACCCATTGAGCGCGGCGGATGAACTGGGTGACTTCGCAATCCTCGCCGGCGAGTGCTTCGGTGATCTGCACGCCGCTGGCGCCACTGCCGATAATGCCCCAGCGCGTTCCGGCAATTGGCACGCTGTGGTCCCAGCGCGCGGAATGAAAGGCCGGGCCCGCGAAACTGCCGCGCCCCTCAATCTCGGGATAGACCGGTACGCGCAGGAATCCGGTAGCGCAAACGAAGACATCGGCAACATCCGTTCCGCCTTTAGCAGTGCGAATCTGCCAGCGACCGTCAACAAAGCGCGCCTCGGTGATTTCCTCGTGGAAACGGATAGTGCGGCGCAGGTCGCGCTCGCTGGCAACTTTCTGCAAATAGGCCTGAATCTCCGGCCCCGGCGCGAATTTCCGCGACCACTCGAGGTTCGGCGCGAAGGGGTATTCGTACTGGCGCGACAGCACATCGACATACAAGCCGGGAAAGGTGTTGTCGCGCCAGGTGCCGCCAACGTCACCGGCCCTCTCATAGACGGTGAAGTCGTAACCGGCGCGCTTCAGGTGCTCGGCCATGGCAAGGCCCGCCATGCCGGCACCCACCACCACCGCCCTTGGTTTGCGATTTGCCAAAATCAATGCGTCCACGTCATGCAAAACCTTGCCGGTGGCATGCTCAGGCCGCGACCACGGCCAGCCCGCGCTGCACCGCCGGTCGCGCCAGAATGCTTTCCCACCAGCGCTTCACATTGGGGTACTTGGCAATATCGATCAACTGGTCTTCATGCCGGTTGACCCAGGTGAAGTGCGGCACATCGGCGACGGTGTAGCGGCCGATGGCCACATAGGGCCGCCCTTCCAGCCGCAGGTTCAAGGTCTGATAGAGCCGCTCGCTGCGCGCGCGAAAGAAGGCTTTGGCGCCGGCATTGTCGCCCTGGATGCGATGCTCCAGATGACCGATGGGCGTGACACCCGGCCCGAAGGTGGCCTGGCCGTGCATGGCCCATTGATCGACCTCGATCTGTTCCAGCGGATCATCCGGGTACATGCCGTTACCGGTCTTTTTGGCGAGGTACACCAGCATCACGCCAGACTCGATCAGCGTCAGCGGCTTGCCGCCAGGGCCATCACTATCCACCAGCGTGGGAATTCGGCGGCTGGCGCTGATGGCGTGGTATTCGCCGGTGACATTGGCCGCCGCCTGCAAGTTGACCGGATGAAGGTTGTAAGGCAGCCCCGATTCCTCGACCGCGATGCGGCCCTTCTGGCCGTTGGGCGTGTTCCAGGTATAAAGATCGAGCATGTTTTCTCCCTTTGAGCGCTGAAGTGGTTGGGCGCGAACGCGAAGCGCGTTGGGCGCGAGCCGGAAAACTGTATACCAGAATTCGATCGCGTCCCTGCATTGGCTTCGAATTGCGCGATCGCTGAAAGTATTGGCAACGAGAGGCTGCGTTCCGCAGCCCTGAGTGTTCCCTATATTGTTAGACTTTCAATAATTTATCACAATTATTACCGTACTTAAATACCTATTTTTAATTTCACCATGAAATACATCATGCACCTTTACCGGGCTTATCTGGCTCCAGAGCTGAGGCCCGCCTGCCGCACCGTACAATACGCGCATGCAAAAATCCACCGCAAGCGCCGACGCCAGCAGCACACCCTACGCCGGCCTTACCCCCGATGTGGTGCTCGATGCACTGGAATCCACCGGCCTGCGTGGCGACGGGCGGCTGCTCTCTCTGAACAGTTTCGAGAACCGGGTTTATCAGGTGTACATGGAGGAAGGCCTGCCGCGCATCGCCAAGTTCTACCGCCCTGCCCGCTGGAGCGACGAACAGATCCTCGAAGAACATGCGTATGCGCTGGAACTGGCGGCACGCGAAATTCCGGTGGTGGCGCCCGATGTAATCGACGGGCGCACCCTGCACCGCTTTGGCGATTACCGGTTTGCCGTGTTCGCGCGACGCGGCGGACGCCCGCCGGAACTGGAGAATCCCGACACCCTGGAATGGATAGGCCGCTTCATCGGCCGCATCCACGCCGTGGGCGCGACGCAGCCGTTCACGGCGCGGCCTGCGCTGGATATCGAAAGCTTCGGCATCGAGCCGCGCGACTGGCTGCTCTCGCACAACTTCATACCCGCCGACCTGCTCGAAGCCTGGACGAGCACCGTCGAGCATGCGCTCGCGGGCGTGCGCCGCTGTTATGAGCGCGCCGGCAAGCTCAGTTCGCTGCGCCTGCACGGCGACTGCCATGCCGGCAACGTGCTGTGGACCGAAGAGGGCGCGCAACGCGGCCCGCATTTCGTCGATTTCGATGATTGCCGCAGCGGGCCGGCGGTGCAAGACCTGTGGATGCTCTTGCCCGGCGAGCGCGCTGCCATGACCCGCGCCTTCAGTGACCTGCTGGCAGGTTATGAAGACTTCCATGAATTCGAGCGCCGCGAACTGCATCTCATCGAAGCGCTGCGTACCCTGCGCCTCATTCACTACTCGGCATGGATCGCACGGCGCTGGGATGACCCCGCCTTCCCCGCCGCCTTTCCCTGGTTCAACACCCAGCGCTACTGGCAGGACCGGGTGCTGGAACTGCGCGAGCAGATCGCACTGATGGACGAAGCGCCGATCGGGCCCGTCTAAGAAGTGGGGTCAGTGTAACTTTATTTCCGCCTGGTTAGAACGTGAGGTCACGTGTCACATTAAGGCAGGACCATCATTTTTCTGGAAATGAACTGGCCAAGATTAAAGTTACACTGACCCCACTTTCACACACTGCTACGCGGGAACTGCTTCCTGCTTTGCCCCAACCTTCAGGCGCGCAATCACCTCGTCGGTGGTCTGCACATCGCCGAAGTAGGTGATGAAGCTTAGCAATGCGGCTTGGTGCTCGTTTTCGGTGAAAGAGGCATTGCCGTCTGACACCATGAGGGTCGGGAAGCCGCGCATCATACAGTCGCGCCCGGTGGAATCGCAGCACACATTGGTGGCCACGCCGGTGATCAGCACCATTTCCGTGCCCAGGCGACGCAGCACCTCCTCGATGTTCGAGGCGCCCTGGATGAAGGCGCTGTAGCGGCGCTTGATGACGTGCTCGTCCTCAGGCTTCACATCCATCTCCGGCCACAGCTTGAATCCTTCGCCGTGGCGGTTCATGGAATCGAGGCGCCGCGCCTGCGCCTTCTCGTGAAAGAGGGCGTGGAAGGGCTCCCAGCCATCAGTGCCCGGCGCTTCGGCCAGCGCCTTTATCCACACCACATGGCCGCCGGATTCACGCACCGCGCACGCGAGGCGATTGACATTGGGAACGATGTCGGCCGAGCCGCTGGCTGCCATCAATTCGCCATCGGCCATGAAGAAATTCTGCATGTCCACCACCACCAGGGCGGTCTTCTTCGGATCGAAGGACTCGTAGGCGTGCAGCCTGCCGCGCCGTGCAATCAGTTTTTTCTCAAGGGCCGGGGGAACGACGAAGGGCTGGTGCATGGCGGATCTCCTCGTGGTTGCAGTTCGTGAAGTTTAGGCTCGCCCCCCGTTCTCTGCAAGCCGACCGAAGCGACAGCCGACCGAAGCGACTGCGGGATCAGCCCGCCGCCAGCGGCTTCCGGCGCATGCGCTCCCAGATCAACAATGCGGCGATCAGACAGGCGCCGCTGATATTGATCCACGCCCCGTTGGGGAAGGCCTTCAGCGGCACCAGCACGCAGATGCCGGCCACGCCGTACAGCACACGCTCCAGCGCCGCCAGGTGGCGCATGCCAAAGCCCATGATGCCGGCAGACACAAACCAGACACCGACGATCGCAGTGACGAAGTCCAGCGCGATCGCGCCCCATTCACCTTTCATCAGCAGGGTGTCGGAGAACACAAACAGGAAGGGAATGACGAACACCGTCCAGCCCAGCTTCATCGAGGCAAAGCCGGTGCGCATGGGATCGGCGCCAGCAAGATTGGCCGCGGCAAACGCGCCTATGGCCACCGGCGGGGTGATCATCGACAGGCAGCCGTAATAGAGGATGAACATGTGCGCCGCCATCGGTGAAATGTCCATCTTGATGAGCGCAGGTGCCACCAGTGTGGCAAGCAGAATGTACACCCCCACCGTGGGCATGCCCATGCCCAGGATGATGGAGACGATGCCCGCCAGCGCCAGCAGGCCCCACATGCTCTCGCCGGCCACATGCAGGAGTGTCAGGGTCAGGGTGAAGCCGATGCCCGAGTAGTTGAGCGTGCCGATGATGATGCCGGCTGCCGCGCCAATCATGAAGAGTTCCAGCACCGAGAGGCCGGTGTCGCGCAGCATTTCGTAGATTTCACGCACGCCCACGCGCTTGCCGCGGAAGGGCACCACAATGCCGAATACCACCGCGGTCAGCGTGGCCAGCAGCCCGGCCATTTCCGCTTCGTAGTTGCCCCAGAACAATGCCCAGATCAGCACCACAAACGGAATCGGGAAATACCAGCCGGCCTTCAGGACACCCGCAACCTTAGGTATCTGGTCGGCCGGCATGGCCTGCATATTGCTGCGCCCGGCCTCGAGATCCACCTGGATGAAGAGGGCTGCATAAAACAGAATCGCGGGTATGGTCGCCGCCAGCGCAACGGCCGAATACTGCACCTGCAGGAATTCGGCCATCACGAAGGCGGCCACGCCCATCACCGGCGGCATCAACTGCCCGCCGGTGGAAGCCGCCGCTTCGACCGCGCCCGCGATGTGCGGCTTGAAGCCGATGCGCTTCATCAGCGGAATGGTCACCACGCCGGTGGTGAGCACATTGGAGACCACATTGCCCGATATGGTGCCGAACAGCGACGAGCCGAGAATGGCGATCTTGGCCGGGCCGCCGCGATAGCGCCCCATGGCCGCCATGGCAAGGTCGGTGAAGAAGGTCGAGCCGCCCGACTTGAACAGCGCGTTGCCGAACAGCGAATAGATCACCACCACCGAGGACACGATCTTCAGCGCGATGCCCAGTGCCGCCGAAGAGTCCCAGATGGCGTAATAGGCCAGGCGGTCAGGCGGTATGGAGCGTGCCGCGAGTTCTCCCGGAAGTTGCGCGCCAATCAGCGCCAGAATGAAAAACGTGGCGGTCACAATGACCAGCGCCCAGCCAGTGGTTCTGCGCAACCCTTCCAGAAACAGCAGGATCAAGAGGCCCGCGACGATCATGCCGTCCAGCGGCCGGCGTGACACCAGTTCCGAGAGCGCCGGAAAGCGGAAAGTCACATAGAGCGCGAGCCCCGCGGACAGCGCGGCAAGCAGCACGTCGTACCAAGGCACATTGGAAAGGCGGCCTTTGCGGCTGCCCGAGGCGGGCATGTACAGAAACAGCAGCGGCATGGACAGCGCGAGCAGGGCCGCCAGCGACTGCTCGGTGTAGTAACTGACGCCCATTGCCCTGAACACATCGGCAGCCAGCCCGACGACGGCCAACGTCAGAACCACCGCTAGCGTGTGAATGAGGATATGCATGACTTGTCAGACTCCGTTTGCCGGCCGCAGGAAGGCGTTGCCGGGCGATGTGTGAAATTGCGGTTTTTTTCGAGTTTGAACTATGATACCTGCCCCGCCCGATGCCGCCTACACCTCGAATCGCATGGGGCAAGAATCCACGGAGGAGCATCCACGCATGAAACCGTCCAAGCTTAAAATTCTCGCCGGCGCCGCACTGATTGCGCCCCTGCTGATCGCCGCGGCGCAGGCCCAGACCGTCAGCATCGTTACCACCCCCGCCGGGTCGTTTTCCAACTCCGCGGCACAGGCGCTTGCCAAGGCGCTCTCCGAGCGCGGCAAACTGCGCACCGTGGTACAGGCGCAAGCAAGCTCCGGCTTCGAGGAGGTGGAAACCGGGTCGGCTGAATTCACGCTCTCCAATTCCTTCGATGCGACTTTCTACGCCACGGGAACCGGCGAGTACCAGGGCAAGGGCGACAAGAACACCATTCGCCAGATCGCCACCCTGATCCCCTATCGCGTGGCCATGCATGTGCGCGCCGACTCGCCCATCAAGACCATCGCGGACCTGAAGGGCAAGCGCGTCTCGAGCGAGTTCAATGCGCAAAAAACCATCGCGCGCATCATCGAAGCCCATCTCTCCAACAGCAACCTGAGCTACAACGATGTCTCCAAGGTGCCGGCGCCGAATGTGGTGCGTGCCGCGGAGGATTTCAAGT
>JBCKLP010000120.1:0-7710 GCA_038903735.1 Burkholderiales bacterium
CCCTCTCAACCCTTGGTCCCGAAAAGCCTCAGTTGCATAGAGAAGTAGATCTAGTTCGCCTATAACGTCTTCCCACGGAATCAATGTTAGAGCAGCGCCTCGAGGTGGAAGGCTCGGGATCGGTATTCCTTCAGTTATCAACAATAGAAGTGGCCTATCGAACACCGCAACACTTCGGCTTGCAACTTCATATTCTTCCAAGAGTCGTCGCCATTCAGACCATTCGTCTTTTCCGACACCACGAACAATTACTACCTGTCCTGCTGGCAAAGTCTGGCGAAGCAGTGCCACAGTAAGGCGCGTAGTGCCTTGTTCTCCGAGACTGAGATCGGAAAAAAGCTGCTGGAGTGGGCTTGTCGCCTTTGCATAAATTGGCCCCGCTATATGCCAACCTTCTGAGTGCAAGTGCCGCTCCAAGGCCTCGGCCATACCCGTAAGACCACATGAAGGGGCAGCAAGTACAAGGTTATGCCCCTCACGAAGAGTCTGATCCACCAGACGGAAAAAATGCAATGGGCCAGGTAAGGACCAACGCTCCATCAGTCTCCCAGTTTCTGTATAAGAACTCTTACGAGGTCATTGAGACTCCACAAATTACCGCCTTCTCGTTTGGCCAGTCCTAAAAGATCAGCCCATCGAAGAGCACGTTCGACCTTACCGAGGTCGCATTCAGCAATAAGCGCCAGATCTTCTGCTTCCACCGGTTCTCCCAAGATTGCTAATGCCTTAAGGATTAATTGTGGCTCATGCAAATTAATGCCCAATTCAGAAGCATAATGCGTCACCTCAACTGGGCTCAGGGTTTCAACATCTTTAGCATCAAGGCGATGTCTCAATTCCCTCGCTTCCGTGCAGTTGCCTACCAGGTCTAGTACAAGATTCGGCCAATACCCTGTCATTTTCCAGATTTGTTTACGTTGCTCGGGGTCCAATTGCAGGTGCCGCTCTTCGAGCCAATGCCTGACAAACTCATCGCGCCACGGCAATAGTGACATCCAAGGTACGTCCAACTTCGAGAAAGTCACCTCATCGTCAATCGTTCTCCAAAGTGCTTCTGGATCGGCAACGAAAACGAGAGAAACGTATTTACTGCTTGAACTCAGGCGCATTAGCTTTTGCCGCGCCTCATCAATCCATATAGTGCTCCAAGGGACGAATTCGGGTACAACCATCACGGTCACGCCTTCGTTAGTACGTTGCTTCAGCGCCTTGTCTAAGGAGCGGGAGAATCCAGCGTGATCAGTGGAGCCATCTAGGACAACGAGGCCACCTGTTTGACCCAAGTAGTCCTCGAGACTGGATACGAGGTCTCGCGTTCCACCTGCAATATTCCCGACTAATGCAGTGACGCAGTTTGACCGTCTCAGCAACTCACTCAATTGCTGGTAGGTCAGGACATTTCGGCGTGGGCCTAGTGGATTCGAGCGCAATGGGGGGCGAAACGCTGCCGATTCAAACTCAACCGCGGGTTCACGGTCTTTTACGAGAACAGCCTCGATCTCCACTTGCGTACCTAACAAAAGCAAAACGTTCGGATTGCGCAACGCATACCGACTTTCCCGTACCCTATTCAATACACCTAATTCGACCATTTCGTCGAGCAGGACTCTGAAATCAGTTTCACTTGTCTCATTAAAGCCCTCGGGCCACCAGTACATCGCCCCGGTTTGCCGGATGCTTTGCCAATCCATGCCGTCGTTGTGCACGTATCGACCGCGGAGAGCATCCAGCGCAAGCGCGTATGCAATGACTTCGTATCGTGGATCAAGTTGAAGGGTCAGGCGAAACTTTGATCGAATTTCATCCCGCAACGCACCGCTCGAGTAAACCGACTCTATGTCACGATCGGTGATTCGGTATCGAGGACCCAAAGGTCGATTGGTGCCGGCAACTCTCGCAAGCATATGTCGCAATAAATGCGAGCAATAAAGTTGTATCAGGCTGGGATAATAATTCGTTTGGGCGAGGATGCGAATAATTAGGCTACGACTCTCGAACTCAAATCCAGCAGCTGCCATGGGACGGCGAATTAAGTCTTCCGCCTCGCTTACCTCATGTTCATCTATCAGCGGCCCAATCTTTATGGGTTCACCAAAATGGGCCAGCGGATGATTAGCGCGCTCGGTCATCCGCAGTACATTATGCAATCCGGCGAAAACTACCTTGAACCGACGCTGAGTGTCATCCATTAGCTGCTTCAAACGGCGTGTTTCGGCGAAGTCGTTGCGTCCATCTTGCTCAAAGTAACGGTCAGCTTCATCTAACAAAAGCAGCAATCTGCGGTCAGAATCTTCGCCGAGAAATCGTCGAATCTCTCCTATGACTGTCTCCACGCTACCTTTCTTTGAAGGATTGGGAATTAATACGGACGCGTCAAGCACCCGTATGCTCTTTAGCTGCTCAGTAAGGCAAACCCAAAGGTCACCTGCCGTGCGGCTGACGCCAATGCCTTCGGCGCGCAAGTCAACCCAGCGGGCATAACGCCGATTGGTCGGTGCGTGAAACGATTGCTCGGCACGCCTCAATAAGGCTGTCTTGCCAAGTTGTCTGCCACCATAGATAAAGCAGCGACCGTTCAAGCCTTGCACCGCATCTAACTCGGAGTTTCGACCATAAAACATTTCCATAGGCACGAGACCAGCCGTCGCGTCATAAGGTGTGGAATAGGAAAATGGAAGCGCTAGGTCAAAAAAGGCGGCGAGCCGTGAGCCAGTCTGTGCACTAAGGAAAAGCAGCATCGTTTCATCGAGTAGCAAAAAGGACTTGCGTTTGGCTTTTGCCAATCTGCTTGTCTCACGCCAGACGCGTTCGGTCATCCGACCAAAGTACATCACTATTGTTGCGCGTTGGAGGGTCGAGTCGCCAACTAGCTGCAGTAACTCTTCCACCGTCGGCAGTCGCCAAACACACACGAGCCTATACCTTCCGCGTGCGCTACTCCCGAATTGAGGGATACAGCAAATGTTCCTGTCCTCAAGGGTTACGGTTTCTAGTGACCAGATTTCTTGCCCTGGCAAGCGCTCGGCGGAATGTATCCTCTTGACGGTCATTCCGAGTCCTGTGAGGATAGATTCCAATCGGACCGTTTCGCTCTGCTTGCGCGGCTTCAGGTCAGACCAGGCCGCGAACATTCGTGCAGCCTGCTCTCGCTGTGCTACTGCCACATCGCGGAAGTCTAAGGACGGTATAGCTGCGCCTTGACGAATAGCGGACTCGATAGTTTCTCTACGCTGGGTTTCAAGCCAGGGTTCCAATGCTTGCATGGCAGTTGGGAAAAACTCGGCGAATTTATCAGTAGGCCCGTCATGCTGAGGCCATGAGTCGAAACCTTGGGCCAAGCGTTGCAAGATTTCATTGGCCGTCGCGATGTCCCCCTGATTGAGCGCTTTCTCGACTTCCGTAATTCCGACTTCGTTGCCCGCCGTACGAATCAATTCGCTAAGGGTGCGGCGGATGGCTGCCGTACTCGAATCACGAGACCTGGCCACTTGCTCCTTTGCGTCGGCTACACGATGGAGGGCTTCATCGAAGCGTCCGAGCTGGTCCATTTGGGCTTCCCACCGCCCCAGATCACTTTCGATAACTCCCCGATCAGAGTCCGGTAGATATCCATAGGCAGAGCCGACTTCGACTTCTCTACGAGCTTCACTGATTGCCCGCTGCAAATCAGTTCGCCACATTTCTCGTGCACGGCGAAGATCTGATTGCCAGGCTTGCGACAAGGCTGGATCAGTTTCTCCCTCGGCTATGATTTCTGCGCCATAAAGATCTCCGATTTCAAGGCGCACTGAGAAGGCTGTTTGCCAGTCCAAGGGGCGTTGATTCCAATCTGCAATGGCTTTGGCGGCCACAACCGAGTTAGCTTTGAAGCTCCAGTCGTCAGACATGCGTAATTCGGGGACCAACAATAGTTCGCGCCCTAATGCTTCTGCTGCAGTGGGTTCCGCGCGCGGAAGGCTAGCCGATGGGTCGAACAGTTCAACGATTCCGCGGAGTTCGGCAAGGACAACTGACTGTGCCACATTGACTATTCCCCAAGAGTCGTAATCTGCACTCGATTTCAATTCATCCTCAATACTCGGCGCTCGTTTTCTAATCTCGTCGCGAAGCTCCTGTAGCAGCGACCGCATACGGTCGCTCTTTTGACTCGGCATTTCCACAAGTGTGATCCACCGACGCGCAAACATCACGGCATCGGTCGTGCATCGCAAGAGGTGATCCAAAGCTCCAGAATGGATTTCTTCACCGCGAATTCGCTTTAGTTCCTTGCGATCGGTGTTACGGACCATCCTTTGAAAATCCGCTACATCCGACAGCGTATCTATTAATTCATTGACGCGTTGCAGGTCGGATTGGCGATTGGAAATTATCGGTGCCACCAGTTGAGATACGATGCCTTGTGGTTTTAGCCAATGGCGCCAAACATTGGTCGCGGCGGCGAATTTTATTGTGATAGCGGGTGCGTGCACACTCAGCCAGTCACGAGCCTCTCGCTCTAATTGTTGCTGATCACCTTGTAGCGCAGCCTCGCTGCGCGCAAGTTTAAGAGACGCGGGGTCGATTCTAAAACCCTGAAGAAGATTGCTTAAATGTCTAAGACGTTGCACAAGGTCGTACAAGGCGGTGTAGCGACTGTCAAGATGCAAATAGCCGGCGACCGTCGGAGCGCCCGAGCGTGGTGCGAGAATTATCGGCCGGAGTGTGGCTGCAACGAGAAGCAGATTGAGAGCCGTATGCCATGCACGCGGACCTTCGGGAACGAATTTGTCCGCCGACAACAGTTCCAGATATTTTCCAATTGCGTCTTGAATACCGCCATCAGGTAAGACCAACTTATGGGTCAAGGCGACGATTGCAAGCAGGTCTGGAGGAGGCACCTCAAGTTTTGGATTATTTGTCTGTATTAATTTCGCAAGGTGGAACGCAAGCGCCCTATTACCCTTGCTTAGCAAGTTCCAGATCGGGCGGCAGGTTGCTCCCGCTTCTGCCGTGTAGGTGTCAACAGCATCGGAAACGTCATTCAATGGCGTGCCTGGGGTAGCTTCTGGTACGACCGGCTCTTCAATTGCCCGCTCAAATGTTGGCGGCATTTCCGTTGCGGTCTCAGCCCCGAGCCCTTTCACCTCCGGTTCAATCTGCTCTAAGACGGCCGATGCCGTTACGGGGGTTGATGCGTTCCGATCTGTATCTTTCTGCGGGTCATGATCGTTCAGACTTGCGTCATGCTCGATCATCTGCCCATTGGTTTCATATTGCGCTTTAAGTTCCGAATCAATTGCAGCGGACTGCTCTCCTGAATCCAGCGTCCGAGCAACGTTATCGGACTGAGCGTCCACTAAATTGTCTGTGGGATCTTGCTCCCGATAGTCAATTTGGAGGTCGAAGGGTTCGCCCCACGGGGAGAATGCGGATAGGATCTCGTCCTGCAAGGTTGGTAACGCCGCTTCTGCATTGATCAGCCGCATCTGATGTTCAGTCTTGCGACGCTCGGCTACACGGCGCTCCGCCATCGAGGCGGCGTTCGCCAATTTCGATTGTGTAACCACAACCTCTGCTTCTAATTCACTATGCTCCTTGTGGGCTAACTGGTAGGCGACAACGGCTCGATTAACACGTTCTTCGGCGACTACCGCGTCTGCTGCGAGGCGGTCTAATTGATGTGCGTCGTTCGCGAGAATATGGGCGCAACGCCAGCGTGCAGCAATCTGCTCGACTAAACCAGTATCGATCCAGGCGAACCTGGCGTCTTGGCCCAATTTATGGAAAATCGCCAAAACTGCCTCCATTTTTGCTTTGCAGTCGGCTTCTTGCGATGTTTTCTCGCTCGGCTGGTGCACCGAAACCTCTTGGAATTCGTGGCTCAACGCAAGGAGATTTGCGATGGCTTCGCGCGTCGGATGTTCATGGAGTTCGACGCATAAGGCATCAAGTCTTTTCATCAAGGATGCCCACGTATCTTGCCAAGTTTCAACGCTCCCGTTAATGGGAAATGCCGATGTAGGGTCTTCCCGCATCCTATTGGGGGGCGGAGGCATTTCCTCCGACGTTGTGGGTCGTAGAACGCTTCCGAGTTCCAAACCCAATGGAGGGCATCTTCTATGGGCTTCGCGTACAAACCAGTCTGTCCAACTGACGGAAGACAACGCGAATATAGCTCTCCCGACCTTGGATTTCTGATGCGAATCAAGCATCTCCCATCGATCTAACCCTTCGAGCAACTGTGGCCACAACATAAAAAATCCTAGCTGTGGTTGATGCAAGAATTGGCTAACGATATTCTCTAGCCTCAATCTATTCTCTAGCCTCAATCTATTCTCTAGCCTCAATCGAATACTTGGCCACTCTGGGCAGCTTTCCAATAACGTATCTTCATCTAGGACTAGTTCAGTCCAACCCGGTGTGTAATTGTTTAACAATTGATAATCTAACGCCAAGGCGTAAGACATAGTTCCGGCATGCTGATGTTTTTGCTGCAGGCCCTTCATAACATTCCAAAAACTGAAAAATCGTTTTCCTGGGCTGAAATAATGCCTAAGCAAGTTAGTTTCAGACTTAGGAATTCCCATCTCCAGAGGTTTCGGCAACTCTGATAGACCCTTGAGACTTGTTTGAAGGTGGCGCCGCTTTTCTCGATTCAACCCAGCTTGGCGTTGCATCAAAGTAATTACGGTATATGTACCGCCTTCTTTGTCCAGTAATGACGAGGGTAGTCCTTCGACTACCTGATGTTCATATTCAATCTGATCGTCTTTCAACTTATTCCTCCGTTGCTGAAAATCGCCGAATTCTAGTACGGATTGCGCCAGTTAACTTCTGCGAGCGGGACCTGGTCTTCCGAACCCTCCAACTATCCCAATGGCTGCCACGCCTGTGAAGTGGAGGTCGATCCCGAGACCGGCATGGTGAGCATCGAGCGCTACACGGTGGTGGACGACCTGGGCATGGTCATCAACCCGATGATCTGCGAAGCTCAGATTCACGGCGGACTGTCGCAGGGCATTGGCCAGGGGCTCATGGGAAAGGTCATTTACGAGCGCGATAGCGGGCAACTGCTTTCCGGGAGCTTTTCGGATTACGCCATGCCGCGCGCCGATGACATGCCCTCCTTCCACGTGAGCTATGTGGAAGTGTCCTGCACCACCAATCCGCTCGGCATCAAGGGCGTGGGCGAGGCCGGCTCGGTAGCGACGCCGCCCGCGATAACCGAGGCCATTGTCGATGCGCTGCGGCCGCTGGGTGTCGAACATGTGGAAATGCCTTGCACGCCGGACAGTATCTGGCGCAGCATTGCTTTGGCAGCAGCAGCCAGGTCTGCATGAACGGTCGGACTCAAAACCACGCATTCATTCGCAGGAAGAGATGAACAATGCCTTCATGAGCGTGGTCAAAGCACTGAAATTTCAGCTCGATTAATATTCCATATTCTTGGACTTATTAAATTTTTATCTATAATTTGCATGCCTTGGATTAATCTTTTTAACTTATTTTGAAATATAACAGCACTGGAGACTGCCACTGCGAGCAGCCCAAGCCACATTCATCCGGAGTCATCGGCGCCCCTTAATACCCGCAATGTGCCAGGCATCATGAATCAAGAGAACATTTCATTTTTCCATCCCGATTGATTTGCTTTGCCCGGATCCTGTCCGGGCCACTTTAGGGGAGGTTTCAAACCATGCCCGTTCGACGCCAGTTCCTGCAGTTCGCAGT
>JBCKLP010000121.1:0-7599 GCA_038903735.1 Burkholderiales bacterium
CTCTTGAGTACGTTTTTTTGTGTTATACCGGCCTCATGCGGTTGAATTTCCTATTCTTGGAGAAGATATGATGAACTACGTCAAAGTGCTGTTGGCGCTATGGGCCTTGAGCTTGGGCGCGCCGTCGCTGGCGCAACAGGCGTATCCCAACAAGGTGGTGCGCATCGTCATCGGCGTATCGCCGGGCGGCGTGCAAGACTTGCTGGCCAGAATGGTGGCCAAGGATCTGGGCCAGCAGTGGGGGCAAACGGTTATCGTCGACAACCATGCGGGTGCGAACGGCATCATCGCCGTCTCCACGGTCGCGAAGGCGGCGCCCGACGGCTACACCCTGCTGATGGCCCCTTCCAGCAGTATGGAAACGGCGCCGGTGCAGCAAAAGAACCTGCCCTTCGATCCGGTCCAGGATTTCAAGCCGGTCGTGGGCCTGGCGACCGCCCAGACGGTTGTCGTGATCAACGGCAAGATCGCGGCCAATAATGTGAAAGAGTTCGCGGCCCTGGCGCAGTCCAAGCCCAACTCGATGACCTACGGCAGCTGGGGCATCGCCAGCGTGGCCCACTTGGATGCCGAAGCGTTCGCCAAAGGGATAGGTGCCAAGTTCGTGCATGTGCCCTACAAGGGCGGCGCCGCGGTCATGCTCGCATTGGCATCTGGCCAGATCGATCTGGCGCTGGTCACGGTCAGCACCGCGCTGCCCATAATCAAGCAGGGCCGCATCAAGGCGATCGCCTATTTCGGTGTCGAGCGCTCCAACCTGCTGCCTGACGTTCCCACAATGTCCGAAACGGATTACCGCGTCGACCGGCCGACAAGCGCGTTTTTGTTCTACGTGCCGGCGGCAACGCCCCAGGCCATCATCGACAAGATCGCGAAGGACACGCGCCAGGTGATGTCCACGCCGGCCTTTCGCAAGAGTTTCTTCGAACCCAACGCCATGAATTCCTATCCCTACCATGGCGCCGAGCTGGCGAAACTGCTGGACGAGTCGCGCGTCAGCTATCTCTCCCGGATCAAAGAACTCAATATCAAATTCGATTGAATGTAGCGCGCCACAGCAGCTAATGAGTCAATTCAAAGAGACCTCCGCCAAGGGGTCGATCAGGGTCGCTGTGGATATCGGCGGCACCTTCACCGACCTTGCCGCTGTGGACACCGCGAGTGGCGAGCGCTGGTTCGCCAAATCCTCCACCACGCCGGACAATCCCACCCGCGGCATCGCCAATTGCCTCGCCAAACTGGGCAAACCGGCACAGCAGTTCGAAATATTCGTGCACGGCACCACGCTGGTCATCAATGCCTGCCTTGAGAAAGACGGCGCGAAAACCGCCCTCATCACCACCGAAGGTTTCCGCGACGTGCTGGAGATAGGTCGCGGCAACCGCACCGAGGCCTTTAATTACCTGTTCTGGCGGCACGAACCCTTCGTGCAGCGCGAGTACCGGCTGGAAGCGCGCGAGCGCATGAACTCCCGCGGCGAAGTGGTGCGGGCGCTGGATGAAGCGCATCTGGTATCGGTGCTCGACGAGGCCAAGGCCAAGGGGGCAGAGGCCATCGCCATCTGCTTCCTGCATTCCTACCGCAATCCGGCCCACGAGCAGCGCGCCGCCGAAATCGCCAAGGCGCACTCGAACTGGTTTGTCACGGCCTCGCATGAACTCTCGCGCGAGTATCGCGAGTACGAGCGCACTTCGACCGTGGTGATGAATGCCTTTGTCGGTCCCAAGGTCAGCCGCTATGTGGCCAATTTGGAGGCCCTGCTCGCCGAGCAGGGGTTCCGCGGCAAGTTCTTTCTGATGGAATCCAACGGCGGCGTGGCCGATGCGGCCACCATCAAGCAGTTGCCGGTGCTCCTGATGGAATCCGGCCCGGTGGGTGGCATCGCAGGTTCCATGAAACTGGGCGAGGCAATCGGCCGCCCCAATCTGCTGACCTTCGACATGGGCGGCACTACCGCCAAAGCCGCGCTCATCGAGGACGGCGTGGTGAGCTTTGATTCGCTGTATTACGTGGGCGGCTTTGAGCACGGCTATCCGCTGCAGACTTCCGTGGTCGATGTGGTCGAGGTGGGCGCCGGCGGCGGCAGCCTCGCCTGGATCGATGAACTGGGGGCGCTGCGCATCGGCCCGAAGAGCGCGGGCGCGCATCCGGGACCGGCGGCCTACGGTCTGGGCAACGACCAGCCCACGGTCACCGACGCCAATATTCACCTCGGCCGCCTGAACCCGGAAAGTTTCCTGCGCGGCGAGATGACGATCGACGCCTCGCTGTCCAAAAAAGCGCTGGAGACTCTGGGTGCGAAATTCGGCTACAACGCCCTGCAGATGGCCGCCGGCATCATCCAGATCGCCAATGTCACCATGTCCGGCGCGCTGCGGCGCGTCTCCATCGAGCGCGGCAAGGATCCACGCGATTTCACCGTGGTGGCCTATGGCGGCAACGGGCCGTTGCACGCGGCCGAGCTTGCCGAGGAACTGGGCGTGACGAAGCTGATCATTCCGCGCATGCCGGCGCACTATTCTGCCTTCGGCATGCTGCTCGCCGATGCGCGCTACGACGCCTCGCAGACCTGGACCTGCGAGCTGCCCGAGTCGGGTGACGCCGTCGAGGGACTGGATGCAGCCATCGGACAACTGCAGGATCAGTTGACGCAAAGCGTGACCGCTTCCCTGGGCCCGCAGAAGAGCCTCCGGTTCGAGGACTATGCCGAAATGCGCTACCGCGGCCAGGACCAGACCGTGAAAGTGCGTCTCTCAGCCGACCACTCCCCCGCAGCACTGCGCAAGGCCTTCGACACCACCTATGTCGAGCGCTACGGCCACGTAAGCCCGATCCGGGTGCAGGTGGTGTCGCTGCGGGTGAGTTGCCAGGCCCCGCTGGGCGCGAAGTTGGCTAAAGAATCACAACGGGCTGCGCTTACCGTGCAGCAAGCGGCGACGCACAAAGTCTATTCCATCAAAGCGGGCGCCCTCATCCCCTATGCCATTTATCAGCGCGACGCCCTGGCCCCCGGCGTGTGTGTCTCCGGTCCCTGCCTCATCGAGGATCACGCCACTACCACCAATGTGCCGGAAGGCTGGACGGCGCAGGCATTACCGGAAGGTTCACTGGAACTTAATTTAGAAACATTGATAAGCTGAAATATCCAGCTGCCCTTCACAAACACTTATTTCCGATATCAAAAGTAGTCTGCGTACCAGCTGGGATCAGCGCTCTTCGGCGCGCCCGAACGCCGCCAGAATCCCCGCGAAGCGCAGCTCCAGACAGGGCTTGGGGCCGGCGTGGGTAAATATAAAAACTTGCGACAAGAAAATTCCCTCAAATTCGAATACTTCCCGGGTTGCGCGGAATTCAGGCCAATTGGTCGCGTGTCGGGCTCAGTTTGCCACACAGTTTGCCGCGTCGGCCTGCAGGGATTTGCGTCGCATTGTTGTTGCCGGGCGGTCGATTTCACCATCCGCGCCGAACACCATGGCATAGTCCCGCCCGGCCGCTGCGCGCGAGACATAGCCCTGGCGCACATCCCAGGCGATGGCATCCAGGTCGCGCAGCAGCGGGTCGCCCCAGCCGCCGCCACCGTTATTGGTGGCGCGCACGACGGTGCCCGATGGCACCTGCACTGCGACCCGGCTGCCGCTGAGCGGCGCCTCGCCGGGCTTCTCTACTTCGCCGTGGCCCGCCGCGCCGTCCTTGCCGCCATACAGGCCCCAGGGCGGGAACTTGGCGCGGTCGAAATCGAGCATCGCCATCGCCGGTTCCGGTGTCACCACTTCAACGCAGGTGCCAAGGCCACCGCGCCAGCGTCCGGCGCCACCCGAGTCCTGCACCAGTTCGAATTTGTTCACCAGCGCGAGGCCTTCGTTCTCCTCGACTTCAATGGGCACGCGGCGGCAGTCGCCGTGGGTGGTGGTCATCAGCGCCGACTGGCCGTCGCCGCCGAAATGGCCGCCCCAGCCGCCCAGCGTATTGCCGCCACCTTCCCAGAAATAGCGCGTGCCGGGATGGCGGCCGCGCACCCGGCCGCGCCCGTACTGCGCATTGTTGCCGGCGGGGATGCGGTTGGGGATGGCCTGCGAGAGCGCGCGCAGGATGACATCGATCACGGTCTTGATCGGCGTGGACCACAGGCCCATGGCCGCGTCTTCGGATGCGCTGACCAGGGTGCCCGGTTTGGTAATCACTTTCAGCGGGCGGAACTCGCCCTCGTTGGGGAGCATCAGCGGCGCCACTGCGCCTTTGAAGGCGACCTTGGCGGCGCTGGCCGCACCGCCGGTAGCGCCGGAATTCAGGGGGCCCGCCACCTGCGGCGGCATGTCGGTGAAATCCACCGTAATCTCCTCGTCCCCGACGATGACATGCACGCGTATGGGCACCACTTCCTCGCTGATGCCATCGCCATCCAGGAAGGACTCGGCGTAGTAGCGGCCGTTCGGTATCTTGCGGATTTGCTCGCGCACATAGCGCTCGGACTGGTCCCAGCATGCGTGGATGCAGGCCTCCACCACGTCCCAGCTGTAGCGTGCAATCAGTTCTTCGAAGCGGCGCTTGGCGAGGCGACATCCTGCCACCTGCGCTTCCATGTCGCCGAAGGTATCTTCGGACTTGCGGGTGTTGAAGCGGATCAGGCGCTCCAGCTCAATGTTGATCTTCCCGTCCTTGTAGATCTTGGAATTGCGGAACTGGATGCCTTCCTGGTAGATCTCGGTGGCCGGTCGGGTCTGGAAGCCGCCGCCCACATCGGGCCAGTGGGTGCGCAGCGCCGAGTAGGCAACAATCCTGCCATGGTCAAATATCGGCGTGTACATCACCACGTTGTTCAGGTGCTGGCCGCAGACGCCGGCGTAGTTGTTGATGAGGTAGTCGCCCTCGTTGATGTCATCGCCCCACATCGCGATGCCATCCAGCACCGGGGAGCCCAGATCGGCCACGAAGGTCGGGATGCTGCCGCGACCCTGGGCGATGGTTTCGCCCTTCGCGGTCACTAGGCCCACGCAATAATCCTTGTATTCGCGGATGATGGTGGAGAACGCCGTGCGGGTGAGATTGGCCTCGGTCTCATCCATCATCGCCACCAGCGAGTAGCGGACCACCTCGAGGGTGATGGGATCAACGCGCGGCCTAGCGTCGGCTTGCGGGGGCGGTTTCAGTATGGCTGACATGATGTGCCTCGTTTCTGCGAGCGCCGTCTATCTTCCCGGCTTGGCGACGATGTGGTTACAAAATTTGCCAATCGGCGGAATCTCGAACTCGATCCGGTCACCCACCTTCAGCAGCCAGGATCCGTCCGGCTTTTCCATGCCTGTTCCCTCGGGCGTGCCCGAGGCAAACAGGTCGCCCGGGTACATCGTCTGGTCGATCGAATAATACTCGATGATGCGCGGGAACTTGTAGATCATGTCCGAGGTATTGCCGTTCTGGCGCAGCGTGCCATTGACGCGTGAAATCAGCGCGACATCGTGCGGATCGGGAATCTCGTCGGCGGTGACGATCCATGGCCCCAGCGCGGCGGCGCAGTCGAAATTCTTGTGGTGCCGCACCCACTGCATGTCCTCCAGGTCGGTGCTCTGGTCGCGCGCGCTGTAGTCGCAGAAAATGCTGTAACCCCAGGCATGCGACATGGCATCGGCTGCGGCGATATCCTTGCCCTGCCTGCCGATGATGAGCGCGAGTTCCACTTCGTAGTCGAACTTGCGGGTGCGCGAGGGGTAGATGATGGGATCACCCGGCCCCATGACCGTATCGGGCAGCTTCAAAAATCCGGCAGGCCGTTTGGGCTGCAGGGAGGATTCCGGCACCTGCTCCTTCACGCCCGTTGCCTTGCGCTGCGCCAGCATTTTTTCCGAATGCGAGCCGAAATTGCGCCCCATGCAGATGAGCTTGGAGGCGCGGCTGGGCAGCGGCGCGCGCAGCGGCATGCTGCCCAGGGCGAAGCGGATGATCTCGCCCGCGGGGCCGCGCAGGGCCTCACCCTCGGTTGCGGCATAGTCGAGCGCGGCACGGGCCGCATCCAGCCCGGCGTCGCCCGTCTTGATGAATTCCAGCAGGTCGCAGGGAACCCTGGCATCGGCAAGCGCCTGCGCGCGCGACTCGCCGAGTTTGCGAAGCGCATAGGCTGCGTAGGCGAGATTCAAATCAATGAGCTGTTCGCCGAGTACCGCGGCGATGCGGTCGGCGGCATATTTGGCAATTTTCAATGGGCTTCTTCCTGTGCGGCGACGGGCGGGAACCTTGTTATGGGCACCTCTAATATTACGCCACACGCGGCTCGGGCGACTTGTTTTCATCGTTTTTTCGGGGTTTCAGCTTTTAGCACTTTGAAGCGCCAATTCTGTGTCAATCACGCCTATTCCTTGATCGTTTCTGCCATTTCACGCCACAGCAGACGCAACTCTCCCGTCCCGTCTGAGCAACTGCCCCAACCGCATCATGTTGTAGACCAGATTCATCATGCCAATCTTGACCCGCGCACGCAGCAAACCGATGGTGCGCACGATGTGATCTCCCATCTGCGCCTGCGCCCCAAAGACATGCTCAACCTGGACCCGAACTCGGGATTTTTCTGTATTCGAGGCTTTCTGTTCTGCCGTCAACGGATGATTGCGCGCCCCCCTTCTCGCAAATCTGGCTGGGAATGTTGGCCGTGGCCAAGCTGGCTTCTTTCTCCTGTGAGCGGTAGGCACTATCGGCATAGATAGCGCGCTTCTTGCCGCTTTTGTCTTCGCTGTGATCCAGCAGCGCCTCAAACACCTGACTGTCGTGTACAGCGGCATCGGTGCCTTCGGCGACACGGTCGTCGATCAGCGCGGCGATATTCAGCGAAGACTCGTGAGTTCCCATCGGATTTCGGGGGCCTTCTGGATTCGTTACAGCGCCAGCAGCTTTTCGGCGTTGAGATGACAGATCTTGGCGGAGGGCAACATTATTGCATTGCCGCCGGCGTTGGCAGCGTGCATGCGCGACACTGCAAAGTGACGATTTTTCAAGTTAACCCCATTCAATTCCGCCGGCGGGATCGGCCGCCAACGGGGCGCGGAACGGGTGCCGAGCGAAAACCCAGTACGCGCGACAGTTCGCTTGCGAATTTTCTGAGCACCGCGGCGTCCTTGCTCTTTGGATCGTCGTCGAATTCGCCGATGAATCCGATGGATGTCAGCGCGCCGGCGAGCGTGCCCCCTTGTGCAAACACTGGTGCAGCCAGCGCGGCGACATTCGGCGTTCGGGTATTGGCTTCGTGCGCCACGCCATCCCAGCGTGTACGCACCTTGATTTCGGTGAATTGGTCGGCGCTGAGTCCTCGCCCTGCCACGGCCAGCACCGGCGACACCTGTTGCTCCGGCATCCAGGAAAGAAACACGTCCGCGGTAGCCGATCCCCACATTGGCAGCACAGTGCCAATGCGCTGGTGAATCGACAATGGCCGCAGACCCTGTTCCGAATGAACCACCAGCGGGCCGCGGTCTCCCCAAAGTGAAAAGCAGGTGGTGTGGCCGGTAGCGTCGCGCAGATTGCGCACCGTCTGCGCGGCAAGGGTGCCGACGTCGGTTCTGGCGAGCGCGGCCAATCCTATCTGCAGTGCGTAACTGCCCAGGCCGTAATGCC
>JBCKLP010000122.1:0-7573 GCA_038903735.1 Burkholderiales bacterium
GTACACAAGGATCAAGGACGGACATTGTGCCAAGAATGGCTGAATGTTCAGTTGGTCAAGCCAGAGACAAAGCCGCTACAGCAGTAGGCGTCAGCCACGGTTACGTGCCTGATGCTGGCGCTGAACGCGGGGCCGACCTTGTGCTGCATATAAACTCAATTATCAGCCGCCCGTGACTCGAATCACCAGCGATATGTATGATTTGCACATGCTGATGATGTACATCATCCTGATGATTTTCTGCGTGATTTTCGGGGTGATGATCTATTCCATCTACGCGCATCGCAGGTCTGCCGGGCACGCGGCCGTGCAGTTCCACCAGAACACCGCGGTCGAGATCATCTGGACCGTCATCCCCTTCATCATCCTGGTTGGCATGGCGTGGCCCACGGCCAGGATGCTGGCGGGGATCAAGGACACCGCCAACGCCGATATCACCATCAAGGCGACCGGCATGCAATGGAAATGGGGCTACGATTACCTTGCGGGTGACGGCGAAGGTATTTCTTTCTACTCCAATGTGTACGCACCGCGTAGCCAGGCAGACGGTTCCACAACGGTAGCGAGCGTTAACTATTCGCTCGACGTCGATAATCCTGTGGTCGTGCCGGTCAACAAAACAATCCGCGTGGTCTTGTCTGCAAACGATGCCATCCACTCTTGGCATATTCCGAATCTGGGGGTCAAGCAGGATGCGATCCCCGGCCTCTCCCGCGACACCTGGTTTAATGCTCAAAAAATCGGCACATATCGCGGCCTGTGCAGCATTGAGGCGTGCGGCGCGGGGCGCGCATGCGTACTGATCGTCGTCAATGTGGTGAGCGAAGGCGATTACAAAAAATGGGTTGACAGCAAAAAAACCGGCATGGCCGCCAACGCCGATGAACAGAGCAAGATTCGGACCGTTGGAGTGCTGACGCAGCACGGCGGGAAATCCTACGCGGCAAACTGAATCACCTGCCGGGTGCACCAAAGGCGGGCGCAGCCGCCCTTATTCCACTGCCGCCGCTACGGCGGCGCGCTGATCCAATCAAGCCTTCTTCACCCAGGCCGAACACCAACCCTTCCCGTTCACCTGTTTCCCGGGGAAGATGGTACACGCCGCCCATGCGTCAGTGGGTTTCCCCTGAAACAGTTGGCAGTTGGCGCAGGTCTGGCCGGCCGCGTATTGCTTGAACTTGGCTTTGTCGGTCTTGGTCGCGTCATGTTTGTACCCTAGGCTCTGCCCCGTCGGGTCTTTTTCATCCAGTTGCGGCAATGCGCCTTTCTTATCTTGCGCCTTGGGCTGCGCCACGGATGTTCCGGCGCGCGACACTACCGCGAATGCAGCTACAGCAAGCGAGCTGATTTTCAGGAAACCACGACGTCCAATATTGCTTCGGTTTTGCTTCATGGAACTGGCCTCCGGATAGGTTTGTTGAAACAGTGCAGTGGCGCAACCCGCTACGCCGTCATCGGCGGTTCGGTGCTGCAGCGAGGTGACACGGCCTAGTGGGATTTCTCGACCGCGGGTGACGGCGAGAAGTACGCGCCCCGCGTCAGGAAGGTGTAGTTCCCTTCAAGCGACATGAGACCGATCAAAATCAGCAAAGCGCCGGTTGGCACCAGGATGGCATACACCAGGGCCAGACGCTCCCACGCCATGTGCATGAAGATGGCGATGATCAGTCCGGCCTTCGCCAGCATGAACAGGATAATCAGCGACCATCTGAGATAGCCTTGGAATTGGAAGTAGTCGACCATATAAGAGAACGCGCTGAGAACAAACAGCAGCCCCCAGATCCACAGATAAACACTGATCGGATGTTGTTGTCCTTCCGCCTGCGCAATGTTGTCCCCTGCCATCGGATGTTTTTGTCCTTCCGCGTGCGCCATGTCGTCCCCTACCAGAGATAAAAGAATGCAAAGATGAACACCCACACCAGATCGACGAAGTGCCAATACAGGCCCATGATTTCGACCATCTCGTAGTTGCCCTTGCGGCCGGTCAGAAAGCCCGGCCTTTCGTCGTCGAGATGTCCCCGCCAGACCTTTGCCGCCATGATGAGCAGGAAAATCACGCCGATCGACACGTGAAAGCCGTGGAAACCGGTGATCATGAAAAAGCTCGAACCAAACTGTGCCGCGCCCATGGGGTTGCCCCAGGGGCGCACCCCTTCCATGATCAACTTGGTCCACTCAAAGGCCTGCATGCCGACGAAGCTGGCGCCGAATAACGCGGTCACCAGCAATAAAATAGCGCACACTTTCTTGTTTTTTTCATAGCCGAACTTGACGGCCATGGCCATCGTCCCGCTGCTGCTGATCAGGATGAAGGTCATGATGGCGATCAGGAGAAGCGGGACCTGCTGTCCCGCGACCGTCAACGAGAAGATCTCGCTGACGTTGGGCCAGGGTACCGTGGTGGACATTCGCACCGTCATGTAACTGGTCAAAAAAATGGTGAAAATGAAGGTGTCGCTGAGGAGGAAGATCCACATCATGGCCTTGCCCCAGGGGACTTTCTTGAACGCCCGTTGGTCCGAGGACCAGTCGGCGACAAAGCCCTGCAAGCCTTCAGCCGGGGCGAGTGCTCCCGGCTTCATCGTCGCATCTTGTGCCATGTGCATGTATCCCAATTATGTAAACAACAGCAGACCGAACAAAACCAGCCAGACCACCAGCAGAAAGTGCCAGTAAACCGTGCACAGCTCCACGCTCAAGCGCACCTCATGCACCGCCGCGCCGCGGTGCAGCTTGACGGTGGTCTTGGCCCAGACCCACAGGCCACCCAGCAAGTGCAAGCCGTGCAGCGCCGTGAGCATGTAGAAGAAAGCGTTGGCCGGGTTCACCGTCAAAAAATGGCCAGCGGCGTTTAGTTGTTGCCACGCCCAAAGCTGTCCGGCCAGAAAGACCAAGGTGCAAGCGCCCCCGGCAAGCAGGCCGAGCCTCACGCCGCCTATCTGTCCCGATTTCGCGGCATTGCTTGCCCATTGAAAGAAGACGCTGCCCAAGACCAGCATCGCCGTGTTGAACCACAGCACCATCGGCTGGGCCAGGGGACGCCAGTCCGCCCCCTCCCTGCGCATCAAGTAAGCGCTGATAGAGAGTGCAAATAAAGACGTGGCGACCGCCAGAAATACGCCGAGGCCGACCTTTACCGGGGGCAAGGACAAGCCCTCTCCGCCATGATCGTTGGCCAGCACCCGCTGTTCGACCCAGGGCTGGACGTTCAGCGTTTGGCGAACCAGCCACCAGATAACGACGGCCATGATCACCCCCAACAACACCAATGTGGTAGTCATGACTAAGTCGCCGGGGCGCCTGCGGTCGTCGGACCGGGCGGCACGTTTTGCGGTATGAAATCCTTGTCGGCGCCGGGCACGCTGTAGTCATAGGCCCAGCGATAGACCACCGGCAGCTCTGGGCCAAAGTTGCCGTGCTTCGGCGGCGTATCCGCGGTTTGCCATTCCAGCGTAGTGGCCTCCCAGGGATTGCTGCCCGATGGCTTGCCTTTGAAATAGCTCCAGACCAGGTTGTACAAGAAAACTAATTGAACGGCGCCGACGATCAGAGCCGCAATGGTGATCGCGACGTTCAAGGTTTGCACCGACTCCGGGACGAAATAGGTGTTTCCCATTGCATAATACCGGCGCGGCACCCCCAGAAAACCGATGTAGTGCATCGGCAGGTAGATCGCATAGGAGCCGAGAAAGGTGACCCAGAAGTGAAATTTGCCCATGCCGTCGTGCAGCATGCGCCCGGTCATCTTCGGGTACCAATGGTAGATCGCCCCCATGACCACCATAACCGGCGCGATCGCCATCACCATATGGAAGTGGGCGACGACGAACATGGTGTCCGAAAGCGGCACGCTCACGGCGACGTTACCCAAGAAGATACCAGTCAAGCCGCCGTGTATGAACGTGAAGATGAAGCCGATAGCAAACAGCATCGGGACGTTCAGGCGGATGTTGCCCCGCCACAAGGTCAGCACCCAGTTGTACACCTTGAGGGCGGTGGGGATGGCGATGATCAGCGTGGTGGTGGCGAAAAAGAAGCCGAAGTACGGATTCATGCCGCTGACGTACATGTGGTGCGCCCACACCACGAAACTCAGGCCGCCGATGATCACGATCGACCACACCATCATCCGATAGCCGAAGATGGGTCTCCTCGCATGGGTGCTGAGCAGGTCGGAGACGATGCCGAAGGCCGGCAGCGCGACAATATAGACCTCGGGGTGGCCGAAAAACCAGAACAGGTGTTGAAACAACACCGGGCTGCCGCCGCCGTAATCAAGCTGCTGCCCCATCGAAACGATGGCGGGCATGAAGAAACTCGTGCCTAGCAAAAGGTCGAACAGCATCATGATGGCGCTGACGAGCAGGGCGGGAAAGGCCAGCAGCGCCAGGATGGTGGCCATGAAGATGCCCCATATGGTCAAGGGCATGCGCATCAGCGTCATGCCCCGCGTGCGCGCCTGCAATATCGTCACTACGTAGTTCAATCCGCCCATGGTGAACCCGATGATGAAGAACGCGAGCGAAACAAGCATCAAGATAATGCCCCAGGTCGCCCCCGGCGTACCCGGCAGGATGGTCTGCGGCGGGTACAGGGTCCAGCCGGCACCCGTGGGCCCGCCGGGCACAAAGAAGCTCGCGATCAACAACAGCACGGAAAACAGATAGACCCAGTAACTCACCATGTTGACGTAGGGGAAAACCATATCCCTGGCGCCGACCATCAGCGGGATGAGGTAGTTGCCAAAACCTCCCAGGAACAACGCGGTGAGCAGAAAGATCACCATGATCATGCCGTGCATGGTGACCATTTGCAGGTAGTTGCTGGGGTCGATAAAGGAGAAGCTGTTCGGGAACGCGAGTTGCAGCCGCATCAACCACGACAACACCAGCGCCACCAACCCCACCCCGATTGCGGTAACCGAGTACTGGATGGCGATGATTTTGGCGTCCTGGCTCCAGATATACTTGCCGATGAACGTTTTCGGATGGTAAAGCTCCATCTCCGCCACTTCGGCGGGTGGGGCGTAAGCCGTTGCGTCATGTCCAAGGTGAACGGAAGCCATCAAAATCTCCTTTTCGCCGATTCTTTGTCTGCTCTATTCAAGCTATTGATGTAGGCAACAATGTCATTGGCTGCCTCATCGGTCAGAGTCGCGGCCATCAATGACATCTGGTCGCCGTATTGGTCATCCGGATGGGCGCCGCGAATGCGCTGTTGGTAATTTTTCAGTTGCGTGAGCAGATACCAATCACTCATGCCCGCGAGCCGGGGGGCATTCATCGCCTGTATGCCCTGGCCATCGGCGCCATGGCAGATGCCGCAGGTCGTCACATAACGATTTTGAGCATTGGCCGTGTTCTTCTTCAGCGTGGCCGGGGCGGGAATGTCCGGCAGCGTCTTGATATAGGCGACGACGTTAGCGATGGCGGCATCATCTACCAGCGTCGCCGCCATCGGCGCCATCATTTTGCCAAAAACATCCTTGTCGTGCGTGCCCCGAATACCTTGCTTGTAATATTTCAACTGCTGTTTCAGGTACCAGTCGCCCTGCCCACTCAGTTTAGGCGAATGCAGCGCAGCATTGCCTTCCCCCTGCACGCCATGACAGGCACTGCACACGGCATAGAGCGACTTGCCTGCCGCCGCGTCGCCGGCCGCCTGGATTGAGGTCTGCGCGAACGTCGGATGACCGCTCAGCCACGCCTGAAACGCGGCCTCTTCTTCCACAACGAATTTGCCGCGCATGACGAAATGCCCAGTGCCGCATAATTCATTGCAGAGAATGTCGAATTTTCCGCTACGGGTAGGGGTGAACCAGATGTAGGGGACCATGCCCGGCACCAGATCCATCTTGACCCGGAATTGCGGCACGGTGAAGTTGTGCAGCACATCCTTGGAGCGCAGCAGCACCTTGACCGGCTTACCGATGGGGAGATGTACCTCCTGGCTTGATACCAAAACGTCGTCCTGCCCGTTGGGATCGTCCGGATTCATGCCAAATGGGTTGGCATCGCTGACCAATCGCGAATTGACGGTGCCCATCACCCCGTCCTTGCCGGGGAAGCGATAGCTCCAGTGCCACTGCTGTGCGGCGACCTCGAACACCGCCGCGTTTTCCGGAACATGGATGAATTTGGCCCAGACAACCAGGCCGGGGGCCAACATGGCGACGATGCCCACCGTGGTCAACCCGATGAGCCACAACTCCAGTTTCTTGTTCTCGGGTTCGTACTGCGCCCGACTCTCCTTGCGGTACCGGTAGCGAAACACGGAATAGGCCAGAAACGCATTGACGGCGACGAAGACGAAGCCGGTGACCCAGAACGTCAGGCTGATCGTGTCATCGATCGAGGTCCAGTTGGAGGCTATCGGAGTGAACCACCACGGACTCACAAAATGGAACAACACTGTGCCCACTATCAGCAGGACCAATACTATTGCAATAGTCATACCCAGTTTACTCCTTCTGGATTTAGGTTCGAAGTGCGACGTGCAATCAATCGTTGCATCGGGTAGCGCACTTATTTTTCCAAAGTATACCTCAAACCGGGCCGTGTCCTGCCGCGAATTGGCAGAGAATGATTCTCACAACGCGAGTGTCCCGTCTCAATCTGTCGGCTTTCGCGCAGGCAGCCATTGCACTATTTTTGTCGTTGGCTTCGCGGACGCACTTTCAGGCGGCGGCATTTTTTTGCGTGCAAGCGGCGCAGCTTTCCAAGCATGCCCATACACAATCTCGAACGTTGCCGCGATTCTGCCGCCCTCGGGTTCGCGCGGGTAGGCCGCAAGCATCGAATGCCAGCGTGTCCGTCCTGTCAGGACGCGGCGGCGGCCGAATAAGGCATTGGTCTGCCCGCTATGGCGCAATTCGGCGATCAACTGCCCCGGTGTCGCATAAGTGCAGGTGATATTCTCCATATCCATCACCGGCGCCGCGAATCCGCTGGCGACCAGGAGATCCCCCAGATCATGCATGTCCGCAAAAGCATGCACATGCGGATAATCATCGACCACGGCAAACGCCGAACGCAGTTCTTTCAGGGTATCAGGACCATAGGTGCTGAACATCAACAGCCCCCCTGCATCGAGAACGCGATGAAACTCGCGGAAGGAGCGCTCTGCATCCTGTGCCGATAAAAGCGCGAGGTTGGACCAAACCATGTCAACACTCGCCTCGGCAATCGGCAATTTGGAAGTGTCTGCACAAACCCATTCACCACGCGCACGCCTGCCCAGGAAGCGCTTCAGCCGCGATGCCGTGCTTTCGCCAGTTTTTGTCCACCGCAACACGGGCAGGGACGAGTCAAGGGCGAGATGCCGGGCGCGTGGATAACGCGTGGAAAGCAAACCGGATGCCGGCGCTGTTCCGCAGCCCGCATCCAGAATCCAGGCAGGGTCCAGACGGACATAATCCAGCCGTTCCGCCATGCGGCCTGCCACTTCGCGGGCCAGCGCACAGGCGGCATCACCGCATTGTGCCGCCCGACCGAACGCATGGCGCACCGCCTTGGCGTCCAGCAGCACATCGGGGGCGCCGGCCTTGGTGTCGGAAGGGCTCATCTTTGTT
>JBCKLP010000123.1:0-7561 GCA_038903735.1 Burkholderiales bacterium
GGTGGTCTGCTTGAGCCCGGTGATCTTGGCGACACAGCCATCAGGGGAAAGATTACCTTTCAGTATGGCGAGGTGGCCTTCGGCATACATCGGGTTACCCCAGGGCCGGATCACATCCTGATCGGCGCGCGGCACCTCGGGAATGTCGGTCAGTTCCTCGGCCAGGGTGCGGCCGGTGATGGTCATGCAATCCCCGTGCAGAACGCCATTCACCAGCAGCATCTTCAATACCTGGGGCACGCCCCCGGCGCGATGGAAATCCACCGCCACATACTGGCCCGAGGGTTTGAGGTTGCACAGCACCGGCACCTTCCTGCGTACACGCTCGAAGTCATCCAACGTCCATTCGACTTCGGCCGCCGAGGCGATGGCCAGGTAATGCAGGACGGCATTGGTCGAGCCGCCGGTGGCCATGATCAGCGACACCGCGTTCTCGATGGATTTACGGGTGATGATGTCGCGCGCGCGCAGCTTGTTGCGCACGGCATTGACCAGCACCTTGGCCGATTCTGACGAGGACACGGCTTTTTCGGTATCGGGCGCCGCCATTTGCGAGGAGCCCAGGAGGCTCATGCCCAGCGCCTCGAAGGAGGAGGACATGGTGTTGGCGGTATACATGCCGCCGCAGGCGCCCACCGAAGGGCAGGCATTTTTCTCGATGCCGAGAAAATCCGCATCACTCATTTTTCCGGCGGTATAAGCCCCCACCGCCTCGAACACGCTCACCACGGTGAGGTCCTGGCCCTTCCAGCGGCCCGGCTTGATGGTGCCCGCGTACACATAGATGGCAGGAATGTTGATGCGCGCGATGGCCATCATGCCGCCGGGCATGTTCTTGTCGCAGCCACCCACCACCAGCACGCCGTCCATGGCCTGGCCGTTGACCGAAGTTTCGATGGCATCGGCGATGACCTCGCGCGACACCAGCGAATACTTCATCGCCTCGGTGCCCATGCCGATGCCGTCGGTGACCGTGGGCGTGCCAAACACCTGCGGCATGGCGCCGGCCGCCTTGAGCGAGGCCATGGCGCGATCCACCAGTGGCTGAATGCCGGCGTTGCAGGGATTCATATTGGAGTAGCCATTGGCCACGCCGATGATGGGTTTAACGAAATCGTTGTCGCCAAACCCGACCGCGCGCAGCATGGCGCGGTTGGGGGAACGGGCAACGCCCTCGGTGATGCTGCGGGAACGGGTGTTATCGGCCATGGTGGTGCTTTCAAAAAGTATTTCGCGGGAAAAGGGATTTTAGCCGACTGGGTGCGCGTAGGTGCCACAGTGGTATTGTTTAGTCATGTTGATTCATCCACAGATTGATCCTATCGCCATTGCCATCGGTCCGCTGGCGGTGCGCTGGTACGGGCTCATGTACTTGATCGCCTTCGGCCTGTTTTTCTACCTCGGTCGCTACCGGGCGCGCCGCGATGCCTGGCGCGGGGTTTCCCATGAATTGGTCGACGATCTCCTGTTCTGGGGGGTGATCGGCGTGGTGCTGGGCGGGCGGCTGGGCTATGTGCTGTTCTACAAACCCGCCTACTACCTCGGCAACCCCCTTGAGGCGCTGGCCATCTGGCAGGGCGGCATGGCGTTTCACGGCGGTCTGCTCGGGGTAATTGTCGCAATGTGGTGGATAGGCCGCAAATACCGCATCGGCTTTCTGGCGGTGGCCGATTTCGTCGCGCCGCTGATTCCCTGCGGCATCGCCGCCGGGCGCATGGGCAATTTTATCAATGGCGAGCTGTGGGGGCGCGTGGTTGAAAGGGGAGCTGATCTGCCCTGGGCAATGGTTTTCCGCGGTGCCGGGCCCTGGCCGCGCCATCCATCCCAGCTCTACCAGTTCGCGCTGGAAGGGTTGCTGCTGTTCGTGCTCTTGTGGCTGTATTCGGCAAAGCGCAGGCCGGCAGGGGCCGTGGCGGCCATGTTCCTCCTCGGCTACGGCATGTTCCGTTTCATCGCCGAAAACTATCGCGAACCCGATGAATTTCTCGGCCTCCTGGCCGGCTCCCTGTCGATGGGCCAGTGGCTGTCAATGCCGATGGTCGCGCTGGGCGCGGCCCTGCTGGCCTGGTCATATCGCCGGACACCTCCAGCATGAGCGATATCATCGCCCCGGAACTGCGAGCGGTCTACGAGGCGCGCCTGCAGGAATTGCGCCAGGAGCACCGCGACCTCGATCTGTCCATCCACCGGCTGCAGGACACGCCCGTGCACGACCAGCTGGCGCTGAAGCGCATGAAAATAAGAAAGCTGCTATTGAAGGATCAGATCACGCTCCTCGAGCGCCGGCTTGATCCGGACATCCTGGCGTAAATGCGCCCAAGATTCGCGTACTGCACAGGCAGGCTGTCATTGCTACGATTCGTGGCGCAAAACCTTTTCAAGGAGAACCATAATGGCAAGTAAAACCCGGGGCGTGATCGGACGCATGGATGCAGTGGTCGATGACTTCGTCACGAACTGCCGCTTTTTCAACGAGCCCATGACCCGCGGCCGGGCGAAGATGTTTGCCCTGCAGCATCGCCTGAACACCCGCCAGCGCAATTCCGTGCTGAAGCTCAAAGTCGCCACCAACTGCACCGACTGGGACACCCGCATCAGCATCATCAAGTCCTGCAGCCAGGAAGTGATTGCCGATCATGAGCACGGCGGCGGCAGGGCACACTGGCAGATCCTCGAAGACCTCGGCGTGCGCATCGGCCTGAAGCGCCTGCAACTGCAGAAAGCAAAACCGCTCCCCTCTACCCAACTGTGCTGGTCCGCGTGGGAAGGACTGATGGGCAACCGGCACTGGCTCGAGGGCATCGTCGCCAACACCTGCGCCGAACGCGCCAACGTGCCCGGCTACGGCAAGGGGACGATTCGCGATGCCGGTTGGTTCGGCTTTGAGCGCGTGCGCTGGAAAAAATTGTTCAAGCTCACAGATGAAGATTTGAATTTTTTCGAACTGCACAGCGAGGCCGACATCGAGCACTCCAATATGGGCTGGCAGGCGGTGGAACGCTTTGCGAAGCAGTACCACATGGAGGATGCGGTGGTGGCCGCCTGCGAGAAGAACCTGCAGGTCTGGGACCATTACCTGAATGGCATAGGCGCGGCCGGGACCTTGCTCGATCGAACTTGATCTCGACAGGCACCGTCGGGCGCAAACCAGATACCGGTCCGCCTGATCTTACCGACTGACAGGACGACATCATGCAATTCGGACTCTTCGTCCCTCCCGTCACCGACAGTTGGCAGTTGATCAAGGCCGCCGAGGATATCGGCTATTACCGGACCTGGATGTATGACACGCCGATGCTCAATTCGGAACTGTTCGTCTCGCTCACCGCCGCGGCGCTGCGCACTTCCAGAATCCGCATCGCGCCGGGCGTGATGATTCCGGGCAAGCGCATCGCGCCGGTGGCGGCGAGCGGCCTTGGCCACCCTGAACGCGCTGGCACCAGGGCGCCTTGACTGGGGCATGGGCACCGGCTTCACCGCGCGCCGCACCCTGGGACAGCGCCCGGTGAAACTCGCCGACCTGGAAGAGTATGTGCGCGTGGTGCGCGGGCTCCTCGCCGGCGAAACCCTGGAATGGAGTTTCGAGGACAAGCGCCGCAAGATCCGCTTTCTCGACCCGGAGATCGGCGCCATCAACATCAGAGATCCGATTGCCCTGCACCTGTCGGCCTTCGGCCCCAAGGCGCGCGAGAGGGTAGCGAAACTGGGCGCCGGCTTCATCGACTCGCCGCACAACCTCGATCACGGGCGCGCCAACATGGCGCGCCACCCTTTCTCGCGCCCATCCTCGACAAGTACCGCGAAATCTACCAAGGCTACCAGCCGGCCGACGCGCGCTATCTCTCCAACCACCGCGGCCACCTCATGTACCTGCGCCCGGAGGAGGAAGCTCTCTGCAGCGGCAATTTCATCAAGGCCGCGACCTGGACGGCGAGCAAGGCCGAGCTGCGCGAGCGCATGCGCGAATTGAAGACGATTGGTTACGAATACCTGTGCGTGGAAATGGGTTACCGCCATCCGGAGAAGCTGCGCGAATGGGCGGAAGTATTCGAGGGCCTGTAGTTTTCAGGGCCCGTGCCCCGGCAAACGTGAAGATCGGGGAGGCATTGCCATGATGAGCGCGCAGATCAGCCCCGAGGAGATGCGGGCACTTGCCGGGATCGCGGAGCGTGCGGCAAATGCGGCTTCCGCAACCTTGAATATTCCTATGTGAAATGAAAAATGAATTTCATGTACGTCAATACAGCCATAAATATTTCTATTGTTTGACAATTAGGCCAATTCAGGGAGGCTGAATTGGTTCCGCAATCCGGTCGAGCGGGCTATGCACACCGCGCCCGCCCTTGTTCATCTACACATGATGGCGGCGAATCAGGCCGCTCCGCGGATCGGCCGAGAGCTTGTGCGAGGGGAAAACAAACTGCCAGTTCCATTGCCTGCCGGCGTTCGGATACTTGAGATCCAGGGCATTCGGCAATTCGACCGAGCCATAGCCATTGGCAAGATCCCGCGTGTGCCATGCCCTCACGCGCAATAGTTGCGCCTTGAGCGGCTCCACCACCGTCGCCGGCAATAAAGTGCGCCGGTCTTTGGCGCCCTTGCCCTGCCGGACGACAAGCTGCCGCTAATCGAAGTCCACATCCTTGACACGCAGGGTAAGGCATTCCCGCAGGCGCAGGCCGGCGCCGTAGAGCAGGCTCGCCATCAGCCACTTGCTGCCCTGCATACGCGATAACAGTGCGGCAACTTCGGCACTGCTGAGGACAGTGGGCACGCGCGGGGGCCGCTTGGCGCGCTCCAGCCCATCCAGCCAGGCGAGGGGAACATCCAGAACCTCACGGTAGAGAAACAGCAACGCCGAGAGCGCCTGATTCTGCGTGCCCGCCGCGACGTCACGCCGCTTCACCAGATCATTGAGAAACGCTGTTATCTCAGGCGCACCCATCAGGCGCGGGTGGCGCCTGTCATGAAAATGGATGAACCGCTTGACCCAGTGAAGATAAGACTCCTCGGTGCGCAGACTGTAATGCTTGAGTCGAATGGTATCCCGCATCACCTCCAGGAGCCCAAGCGCCGTGGGAGGCTTTTGCAACGGCGATTCTGATGTCGGTGGATCGGCCATGCCCATGGTGGTATTGAGTTTTTGTATAAAGAGGCATAACCTTTTGATCTTGAGGGCGGATGATTGTCAGGAAGCCGAATGCCGAATCGAAATAGTTGCCACTGCAGGTCAACCCAATTCGTCACCCAATTTCTCCAACCAAATTTTTCAACTACTGCAAGTAGGCGGCTCTATGGCGACGGCTCCGAACGATAATTCCAGTCACGCCATCGAGCATTACGCTCGCTTAAGTGACGAGGACTTGAGAGGTTTGTTGCGCGCTAGTGTGCTATCGGAGCCCGATGCGAAAGTAGCTCTGGCGGAGGCACAGCGTCGTGGCCTTGAGGTTGAGAACCGGAAGCCGCGACCAGGCGCTGCCGTGGAATTCTTTGTGACCCTCCTGGCCTTTGTCCTCGTTATGTCGGCCATCGGCGGAGGTGGGCTCTTAACCTATTCGTTCATGTTCCTCGGCATTTTCGTTCCGTGTTTTGTTGTGGCCGTCTTGACCTCGCGTATCGTCCCCAAGTATCGCTCCCTCCCCTACAGTAACCTCGTCGTGCGGACCACACGAGCGGTCGCGATACTTGGTGTACTTGCGGCTTTCGGTCTCTGGTATGGGCAGAACAATTCGAGACCATCAACGTCTCTCGTACCGGAAGCGGTCGCATCGTCAGATAAGGTCGCTCCGATAACTGCACTCATGACGGTTCAGGATTCGGAAGGAATGACTGAGGCTGACTTAGACACTGCCAGTCTGAAACGGCTCGAGCAGTGGATGGTGCAAAGAACTTTAGAGCGTGCACGCCAGAACTATGCAAGCCAAGGATTCGACCCAAGATCCTTCAAACCGAAGGTCGACGTCGGGTCCGGTTATGCATTAGCTGGTGGCAAGAAGCTCGCGGTCATTCGGATGACAATGGATAACCAAGTTCGGTCCGTGTGGGTCATTGGCTTTAGCTAAGGTGACTTCTTGCGCGTCACGTGCGTTCGCGGTAGCAACCACGATATTCCATTGTTCTCGGGCGAATGCGGTCAAAAAGTCACTGAAGCTTTCGGTGTTTCTATCCGACCACAATTAGCCAAGTGAGTAAGCCGCCTAACAGCACGCCGCACACGGACGCGCGCGCGAGCGCCGTGCTTTGTATAGCCCGCCGGGCGCGCGCCGGTGAGCGTGGACGTTGGACGTCAGACAGCGGGAGCGAAAGGTGAATGATTTCAGAGAACAGTTTTCCAATTTGACTTCAGAGTATCTGCTTCAATTGCGTGCTCGCGGCAACGGTCTCTCTGATGAAGCACATCACGCGATAGAAGAAATATTCGCTGAACGCCGAGAGCGCCTTCCGTCAAAGCCAAAGACACCAATCTTGATACCCGATAATCAGGCTTCGGCGAGCGGTGCGGGAATATTCATCAAGTCCGCCGGCCTCATCGTTCTCGCCCTCATTGCAATGGGAATAGCCAAGGCACTCACGGATACTTGGATTGGTGTTCTTTTTACAATTGGCGTACTCATCTATCTCGTCGCCAACTGGTTTCGAAGGCAGAATCTCGATCCTGCCCAGAAAGAACACGAAGATGACGAAAAGAAAGCGGAGAAAGAGCGCCTTACGGAAATAATGGTTTCCGCTGCAAATGGAAACCTAGAACGCATCCGTGAGCTTGTCGAGTATGGAGGAGACGTAAATGCCAGAAGTCTTTCAGGTACAACAGCGTTGATGTATGCGGCTCGGAATAATCATCTTGCAATTGTCGAGTTTCTTCTTGCCAATGGAGCTGATCCAAATTTGAAATCTGACAAAAACTCAACTGCAATGGATATTGCAAAAACATTTGGACATCCCGAAGTATCAGAATACCTTGAGAAACGTATTGCATAATTTACGTTGAGAGTCTCAATATGAGCGCCGATTCCGTTGGTCGCGACCCCGAAAATACTCGGCCCATCGAACCAGAAATATTACAGAGACTCGGACTATTTATCGTTCGATGGGCGTTCGTTGAGGTGTGCGTCTCTGACCTTTTCGTTCTTCTAACGCGAGGCGATCCAGGATCTATGCTCGTGGTCACAAGCTCAATCTCCCAGAGCACAATTTCGCAATGGATTCGCACGCTTATTGAAACTCATCAAACGCCTGATGAAATGGCGCAGGAAATAAATGATGTGTTGTCCGAGGTTGATTACCTTCGCTCTGAGAGAAATATTCTTGCGCATGGGTTGTGGGGAACTACCGGGCCAGAACACTCCGCTCTCGTCATGACTTCGAAACTTGCTCGGAAAGAGATCATTCGTGACCGCGTCGTAACTGTATCTGATCTCGATGGTCTCATTGCTGATTGCCAGCACGTCATGCAGCGCCTGCTTTCGCTCCTCAAAAGGATCAAACCGATTCCGTGAGTTTATGACCGAGACGCCCAACCACCGCATCGAGACGGACCGTCGCCAGCACCGCGTCGCGCCGC
>JBCKLP010000124.1:0-7548 GCA_038903735.1 Burkholderiales bacterium
GTTGCATCGTTTGCTTGCCTTCTCATTTCCCAATTGCTCCCGTTTCTGCTGTCAATCCCATGTCCTTCAACATCCGTCCATAGGTCGCATAGTTATGCGCCACGTATGCATTCAAGTCACTGCTGTTGCGATACACGATCGGGAACCGGAGATCTTTCGTCTCTTTGACGAACGCAGGTTCCTTCATGGCTTTGGTAAATGCGTCTTCAAGCTTTCTGACAATCCCCTCTGGGATGCCCTTGGGACCGGCCACGTTTACCATCATCGGGATTGGAAAATCGTAGCCGACATCTCTTAAGATCGGCGTCTGCGGGAATTCGGCGGCGCGCTCTTCCCTGAACAGCGTGAGAAGGCGGATCTGTTTGGCATCGATCAGGCGATAGTTAAAGTCACCGGCCACAGCAAGGACGTGCCCCCCCAATAGCGCCGTCTGTGACTGTACCGTGGACTTGAAAGGGACATGGGTAAACTGCACTTTTTCCTTTTTGGCGATCTGCTCCAAGATGATGGATTGCATGCTGTTGGCACCGGAAGTGCCATAGGTCAATTTCGCGGGATTCTGACGGGCATAATCAATCAACTCCTGAAAGCTCTTGATGGAAGAGTCGAACCTGACGCCCAACCCCATGGTGAACGACCCAAACTGCATGATCATTTTGATGTCATTTACGGGGTGGTAAGGCACCTTCTCCAGGTGCGGTGCCACGAACATGGGAGTCTGAGGGGCGTTCCCGATCGTGTATCCATCCGGTTTGGCAGAGGCAATGGCAGCTACGCCTATGACTCCGGAGGCTCCCGGTTTATTTACGACAATAATGGATTGCCCGAGAAACTTCTCCGCCTCCTTCGAAAGAAGGCGAATCGCATTGTCTGCTGGCGAACCCGCTAAAAAAGGCTGGATAAAGGTGATTGGACGGCTGGGAAATCTAGTTACTTCTTCATCTTGAGCGTATCCCGATTGCGCAAGGCAAAAGACGGGAACCATGCCGATGAGAAAGCCTTTTATCAATTTGGAATAAAAAGCCAGCGCGGAGGTGGCTAACAGGGATTTGATGGGGAAATATTTCATGGTTTTTCCTTTCGGAAAATAAGCAATGATGAGGGTAGTTTATGTTTCTAATATGACAAAACCGTGACAAACTCAAACAGCTTTGCAGTTCTTCAGGGTGGACTTGCCGTTGTGCATGAGTTCGGCGGCGCCCGGGCCTTGTGTGACCAGTTTCCAGTTCTCCGCCTCATAGGCACCTGCCGCCTTGCGGTCCAGCTCGTAGCCTCCCTCGTAGCGCACGCGCACGGTCGAGCCGTCGGCTCAGCGCGTTGTCCGTTTGCACGCCCGTCGTCCCCGAGATCATCGGGCGCGACAAGAGATCCTTATAGGATTTAAAAGGCGAGCTGGCGGAGGAAAACATCACCATCGTTTCGACGACTGGATTGCCGATCCAGTTGTACCTTACCGGATCAAACTGAATATGAGCGCCATCCCTGGAGACGATTTTAAACAGCGGCTCGAAGGCGACGCCGTTCTGCGGCATGCCAATCACCGTGCCGTCCTTGGCAGCCACGTTGTAGATGAAATTGGCGAGTGGGATACTACCGGCGCCTGGCATATTGCGGACAATAAACGACGGATTGCCGGGGATATGCCGACCGAAATGCATCGCCATCAACCGCGTTGTGGCATCGTAGCCGCCACCGGGACCGGCTCCTACATAGAAGCTGACCGTCTTGCCCCGATAGAACTCTTCAACCGGTGCGGCCTCCGAGGGGCGGGAAAGCGAGGCAAGTCGCGTCAGGCCGATACATCGTACGAGGCGGCTGTGAAACATGGTTTCCTCCCCCGAGTCATGAACCTGTTCCTTCAGGCCGACTTGCCGGTCGACAGCGACGCAAGCAGCCGACCGTGGCCTGCGATTGGGTCGCGCAGGCCCAGGCGCTTGAAGGCGATGTAGAATGCTGCCGGTGTGGCCGATACGATGGGAATGCCGCAATCGCGTTCCAGCACATCGAGAACATCGCAGACAGGCCATTGCGGGCAAGGCATGTAAACGGCCTGCACTTCCGGCGTTTCCGACACAGCCTTGTAGGTCGCGGCGTAAATATCGGAAACGGGGATTGCTTGCAGATCCTTGAAACCGATATCGAGATACGCCGTTCGGAGGACCTCGAAACCATAATGTTCCAGGCAGCGCACGACCTTTGTGTTGGTGGCTTCGGGATAGGGCGTCACTACGACGATCTTGCGGGCTTTCAGATCCTCTAGCGATTCTATGCCGGTGCGAATAGATGTCGTCGAGGCGATGCCGGTAAGCGTTTCGAGCCTGGCGACGAGCTCCTTGTCAAATCCAGGGGGACGATTGGTCACCAGCGGCACACCGCCATGGATGATGAAATCAACATGCCGCGATTGTAGGTATTTGGCGCTGCTTTCCACGGCGGCCAGTCCCGTCTCGTATTCCGTAGGCTTCCAATCGTTGATGTTACAGGTCACGCCGACGAGGCCGACGCCTTCGGGCGCGAAGGAATAGAATTCGTAGGGAACGAGTTCCATGACGGTCGGTGTGATGTATCCAATGCGTCTACGCCATCCAAACATGCGATGTCCTCCCACCATTCGTGTTCTGCACGCTGCCGAGGCACTGCCGGCAGCGAAGCGGTTGCCATAGGGATAGTAAATTCAACCGCATGAACCGCATGAACCGCATGAACCGCATGAACCGCATGAGCCCAAGGATCTCACAGTATCGCGTCCTCAGAATACGTGTTTACCCTTAGTGTTTACCCTTAGGCGGCAGGCTGACTCGCCAAGAATTTTTGCCCCATGGGGCACAAGCGGGGTGCCGACCTGCCAAATAGCGCAGCCCTACCCCGGCGCGAGCACAGAAATGTGCCTTCCTGAATGACGCGGGTCACCAGACGCCATTCATCGATCGAGATGGTGAGCAGGCTCTTGGGCACAGTGATACCGGCATTGTTCACCAGGATGTCGATCGTGCCGTGCTCGCGGGAGGCCGCCTCGACCGCCTTCTCGACCGCGTCCGGATCGGTGATATCGAAAGCCAGAGGAAATGCCTTGTACCCGCCATCGGCGGCGGCTTTTGCTGCCGCCTCGGCGAGGTGCGCTTTGAGGTCGTTGCACAGCACCGTTGCCCCCGCACGAGCCAATGTTGCCGCGATTGCGCCGCCGATATTGGGACCGGCACCGGTTACGAGCGCTACGCGCCCTGAAAGATCGAACACTATTTGTACCCTCCTATCGTTGACTGCCGATATCTTGTTCGCCGAACCAATTGTAGCCGCTGATCAAGTCTCCACGTTGCATCGTTTGCTTGCCTTCTCATTTCCCGATTGCTCCCGTTTCTGCTGTCAATCCCATGTCCTTCAATATCCGTCCATAGGTCGCATAGTTATGCGCCACGTATGCATCCAAGTCCCTGCTGTTGCGATACACGATCGGGAGCCGGAGTTCTTTCATCCCATTGATAAATGCAGGTTCCTTCATGGCTCTGGTAAATGCGTCTTCAAGCTTTCTGACAATCTCACCGGGGAGCCCTTTGGGACCTGTAACGGTTATGAGCGTGGGGAACGAAAAATCATAGCCGACATCTTTTAAGACCGGCGTCTCCGGGTATTCGGCGGAGCGCTCTTCCCTGAACAGCAAGAGCAGCCGCGCATCCCCCGATCTGACGAGCGGATAGCTAAAGTCCCCGGCTGCAACAAGAATGTGGCCGCCCAGCAGGGCCGTCTGCGCTTCTACGGTCGCTTTGAAGGGGACATGCAGGAGCTGCACTTTTTCTCTTTTGGCGATCTCTTCTACGATGATAGACTGCATACTGTTCGTGCCGGCTGTTCCATAGGTCAGCTTTCCAGGATTCTCGCGGGCGAACGTGATGAGGTCCTTGAAGCTCTTAAAAGGAGAATCGGATTTGACGATCACTCCCATATTGAAAGCGCCGAACTGCATGATCATTTTCAGGTCTCTCACCGGGTGATAGGGAAGTTTTTGCAGGTGAGGAAGGACAAACATGGGGCTGTGCGGGGTATTGCCGATGGTGTATCCGTCGGGGATGGCCGCTGCCACGGATGCGATGCCGATCGTTCCCACGTTGCCTGGTCTGCTGACGACGATGATGGGCTGGCCGAGAATTTTTTCGGCCTCTTTGGAGATCAGGCGCATGGCCAGATCGGCCGTGTTGCCTGGCGGAAAGGATTGAATGTAACTGATCGGCCTGGTAGGAAATCTGGAAACGTCTTCTTGCGCAAATCCTGTCACCGGGGATGACAAGACTGTAATACTCAGGAAGAAGAATACCCATTTTCCATGGAATGGACCTTTTGTCATGGTAGCCTCCGTAACAGCGTTATTGAACGATCTTTCGAGGGATAGAGGGATAGGAAATTCAAGCGCATGAGGCCAAGTATGACACCAAAAAGCGTCCTCAAGAGTAGTGTTTTTCCTGATGTGGCGATCTGAATCCCCAAGGTTTTTCCGCCCACCGGCACAAACGACATGCAAAGCTGGGCTGCGGGCACAGCCCTACCCCAGCGCAGTCGTCGCTTTTTAGGTCAGCAGGTTCACCAGTCTGTGCGCTGATCGTCGGGGTAGTCGGGGGCTGATTGGCTGCTCATATTCCAGTCCGGCATGGCATCCAAACCCTCCCCAGGCTCCTGCGCACCACAGTCATCTCACAGCGGTGGCCCGCGTGCCGGGGTGATGCGCGGGGCAACGCTGTTCACCCCTATGTGTTTCAGAATCTTGTCGATGTCTGCGCTGAACGTAATGAAGGCGATGATGCGCATGGCCCCGCCGCAGTGCGGGCAGATCAGCGGGAACACCTCGTAGATGCGGGCGATCAGCGCGGCTCACAGGTAGTGCGAGGGTGGGCGCGGTTTGGGTTTGGCTTGCGGCTCAGATGGGGCCGCTACGCCAACACCAGACACACCACACCAGACACACCAGGCACGCCACCTGCGCCGCCAGCATCCGTGTTCATAGTCTCTGTCGCTGGGCGGCTCACGAGCACTGGCGCTGCCTCCTGCGCCATCGCCGTCACGGCCGCTCGTAATGGCGAGTTCGGGGCCAGCACGCCGTAGTAGCGATGCCGGTGCGTGCGGGGCGGTGGCACCCATTGGGCGATGCGGTCTATCAGCTCCAGCGGCGTGAGCACCACAGTTCGCCCGGGTATTTGTCTGACTGTAGCGGCTCGCTGTTGTCTTTGGCCGCAGCGGTAGACCAGATCAGCGCCGCGCTGCTTGGTCGCGCAGCGAACATTTTGATCTGGTGTTGCGGCTCAACCATGGCCAACCGGCGCTGGATGCCTTGTGCCGCGTGCTGGAGCGCTGGATTGCGCATTTCCTGCAACTGCCGGTGCGCATCCAGACCGACCGTGAGATCGTGGACGAGCAATGGGTCTGGCATGTCAGGCTGGATGCGCAGGCCAGCAGCATTCTGAACAACTTGTACACCGGGGCCGAGGTCAACGAAGACCGCATGGGACGTCTGATGTGCTGGTTCCGCCTGGCGTTCGTCAACCCGGGCGACATGCTGGCCGAGGTGGCGGGGCGACCGGTCTACCTGGCGATGGCGATAGATGAGAATCATCGGCTCAATTTGAAACCCCAGAATCTTTTGCTGAACTTGCCCCTGGCCCGACGCTCAGAAAGATTTGGGGTCAGGTCTTGTATTTCAACAATCCAAATTTCCTTGGCCCAACTTGGCTGTTGCCTCACGCTGCAAACTCTCCTGCTTTCTGACGATGCGGCTCACGCTCGCGTAGTGCAGGTCAAAGGTGCAGGTCAAAGGTGCAGGTCAAAGGTTTGGGCGATTTGTTGCTGGGTGTAGGCTCCACTTGCAAAGGCTTGGGTTATGGCCAGGTTACGGTCTGTCAGGCCGACGAAGTGAGTCAATGGCAGCGGGGGAGTCAGGGCCAGGCGCTGGGCGCGCGGGATTTCGGGGTTGATGGTGACTGGGCCGCCGTTGTGGGACGACTGCGCTGCGCAGGAGCCGGGCGAGGGTGCCCTGGGCGAGCCGGATTGGGACATGGCAAACCAATCACCCCCCGACTACCCCGAAGATCAGCGTACCGTTTGGTGAATGTTTGGTGGTTGGTGCTTGGTGGTTGTTGAAGCTCCCGCCGGGGTAGGGCTGCGCTATTTGGCAGGTCAGGTCGGCACCCCGCGTGTGCCCAATGGGGCAAAAATTCTTGGGCAGAGTCAGCCTGCCGTCTAAGGGTAAACACACATTTTCTGAGGACGCGACAAGGTGAGATACTTGGGCTTATGCAGTTGAATTTCCTATCCGTCACGCCCCATTCACAACACTTTGCCGGTTTTGACCGGCGCACAGAGACAAACATGAAACGTAGATCCTTCGTTAAAGGCCTGCTCGCAAGCCTGATCCTCGCCCTCAGCGCGGCGGCTTGGGCCCAACAGTCTTATCCGGTGAGGCCGGTGCGCATCATCGTCGCGTTGCCGGCGGGCGGGAGTGTCGATCAGGTCGCCCGCCTGGTTGCCCAGAAATTGACCGAGGGGCTCGGGCAGACCTTCCTGGTCGACAACCGCCCGGGCGCCTCCGGCATCATCGGCATGGAGATAACGGCGAAGGCCGCGCCGGACGGTTACACGCTCATCATGAGTCCGGCCTCGCATCTTTATCCCAGCACCTTCGCAAAGCTGCCCTACGACCCGGTGCGGGACTTCGCCCCGGTGATCAATGTCGTCAATGTGGCGCGCGTACTGGTGGTGCATCTCTCGGCGAACTACAGGACGGTACGGGAACTGATTGCCTACGCCAAGGCGAATCCCGGAAAGCTTAGCTACGGCACGGGCGGCGACGGATCGCCCCACCACCTGTCCGGGGTGATGTTCGGCAGCGCGACCGATACAAAAATGGTCCAGGTGCCTTACAAGGGCGGCGCGCCGGCGATGACCGATCTGGTCGGCGGTCGCGTAGACCTGATGTTCGCGGCCGTCCCCGAAGCGCTGCCGCATCTCAAGGGCGGCCGGATACGTGCTCTGGGCGTGATGAGCGCCAAGCGCACGCCGGTGCTGCCCGATGTGCCCACCCTGCAGGAAGCCGGGCACTCCGACCTGGTGCTGGACACCTGGATAGGCCTGGTCGCTCCCGCGGGAACTCCGAGGAACATCATCACCCGGATCAACGGCGTGGTGCAAAAGGCGATTAGCGGCGATTTGCGCGAACGCTTCGCCGGAGTCGGTCTGGATGGCACCGGGGGCACACCCGAACAGTTCGCAGCGACCATACGCAACGACATGGCGCTGTACGCGAAGCTGGTCAAGGAATCGGGGATGACGCCCCAGTAAATCCCCGGCGCCGATTTCTTCGGCAATCGAATTTCCGATAACCAACCCACGAGCCCCTGCCGCCTTCCATGAAGGCGGCGCTACCGCCCACTTTGCGGCCAGCACGCTCGGGGGCATTTTTATCCGCAACCTCCATAATGAGGAAGTCAACCGTGAGTGACCCCAGATATCGAGCTTTGCGATGTAATCGGTGAGTCTGCAGATCGTCTGCTTTCGGCTCAAATCTTC